>JBGQCW010000074.1:0-8158 GCA_041495565.1 Candidatus Acidiferrum sp. | reverse complement strand
TCCTTCGAAATCGATCACCGCGCATTCGCCTATTTTCCCGGCGCCGTCGAAGCTGCGCGCGAAGGTCATCTCTCCGGCGGCTTGAAGAATAACCGCGCTTTTATTGGCGATTGCGCTGCTTTCGATGCCAACGTGCCGCCCGAATACCAGGATTTGCTCTTCGATCCGCAGACCTCCGGCGGGCTGCTCATCTCTATTTCACCCGAATCCGCCGACGCCGTCCTCTCCGCTCTGCAGCGCCATGGCGTCTCCGCCCGCCGCGTCGGCCACGTCATCGCCAAGAGGAATCCGCTTCTTTTCGTTCGGTAAAATTCAGGATCGCGAGCGTATCCGATAGACTTCAACGATGGACACAATCACACATGGAATCGCGGGAGCGTTGATTGGGAAAGCCGTTTTTCGCGGCGAGGACCTGTTCGCAGGGCATCCGATGAACCGCGGACGCATCATCACGTGGTCGCTGATGCTCGGCGCGATCTTTCCGGATTCCGACGTGATTCGAGATATTTTTTCCAGTGATCGGCTGCTGGTGATTACCTGGCACCGTAGCCTGACACACTCGCTGGTGCTCTTTTTGCTTTGGGCCTTGCTTCTTGCAGCCATCACACGTGCGTTCGCCCGCTGGCGAAAGTGGGAAGTGCCCTCGTTCGGGGCGCTGACGGCGATCTATGCGGCGGGCCTTCTGAGCCACATCTTGCTCGATCTGGTCACGTCTTTCGGAACCATGATCTGGTCCCCATTGCAGTGGTCTCGTCCGGCGTGGGATTTTGTTTTCATCGTGGATTTCACGCTGACGGCCATTCTCCTCGTGCCGCAATTGCTCGCCTGGGTTTATTCCCATCCTCAAAAGGAAAAATCGCGTGCCGTGGGAATGTGGCTGATTTTTTTGCCGGTTCCCTGGCTCATCGCCAAAATCGGTGAAATTGTCGGCGCGCCGATTTCTGGACGAGTCGTCTTGAGCGCGATGCTCATTTTTGCGGCGCTTTTCCTCCTGCCTGCTCTGCTTGGATGGGGATTGAAGATTCGGCACGACACCTGGAACCGGGCGGGATTCTTTGCGGCACTAGTTTATGTTGCGCTCACGCTTTACGCGCATCACGTTGCGCTCGCGCGCATTCAGAAATTTGCCAAACTCGATCACTTGCAGGTCGAGTCGCTCGGCGCGCTGCCGCTTCCGCCATCCCTCTGGCATTGGGACGGACTGGTCCGGACGGAGCGCGGCGTCTACGAACTGCGCATGGATCTAAGCGAGAAGCCGGCGAGCGATACGGAATTGCTCACGCGGGAGCATCATTACTATCCCGACGCCTTGCCGAATTCCTTCATCGACGCCGCCAGGCGCTTGCCCGAAGTGCAGAAAGTCCTGTGGTTCTCGCGATTTCCGGTCACACGCTTCCACAAAGAAGGCGACGCAGCCATCGTAGAAATTTCCGACATACGTTTCGTGCAAACGCGGCGCGACCGCCCCGCGGCCTTTACTTATCGGGTCCGCTTCGGCTCCGACGGAAATGTTCTTTCAAAAGGGTGGGTCACGCGGTAGGAGAGCGGCCCGCCTCAGAAGGCGGGCCCTACAACGGCAAGAGCGATACGGAACATAGCCAGGTTGGCTGTGGCACATAGGAAACAGAAAAGCACCGGTCTGAAGACCGGCCACTACAAGGAGAGAGCCGGCAGGGATGCCGGCACGATCGTTTAGCGAGAAAATCGAGATTAGCGGGAAGGTTTGCTGTCCGCGGGATGAATGACGACCTGGCGGTCTTCGCCCACACCGACACTTTCGGTGCGCACGCCGCTCATATCTTTCAACGCGAGATGCACGATGCGGCGTTCCCGCGAGGACATGGGGTTCAACTGAAACGGCTGCCGGGAAGTCTGGACGCGCTCCGCAGCGACGCGCGCCGTCATACGCAGCTCTTCAAAGCGCAGCGCGCGGTAACCAGCGCTGTCGACGTGGATTTTTTCGTGGTAGGAAGGTTCCAGCCGCAGCGCCTTGAACGCCAGGTGTTCGAACGCTTTCAAGACTTCCGCGTTGTGCCCCAGCAGAATCTCTTTGTCCCGGCCGTCGAGATCCGCGAGCACTTCCGCATCGCCCTCGGTGCCTGCAGCATCTGGAGAAACGGCGCGCACGCTGACCTTCAATTCCAGCCCGGAAGCGCGCACGATGCTCTCCAGAAAAAGACGCAGGGCATCGGCGGTTGCCTGCCGGTCCAGCTTGCCGTCGCGGATGAGTTCTTGGGCCATACAGCGTTCGAACGAATCGTGCCTCGCCAGCGTTCCTGAAAGAATCCTTACTTAAGATTTCTTGCCGCGCACGGGCTTAGCCGGGGCGGGCGCCGGGTGCGTTCGGTTCAGATACCACTGCTGCGCGATGCCCACCAAGCCGCTGGTGAGAATATACACTGCAAGCCCGCTCGGGTACGGGATAACCACAAACATTCCCGCCATGCCGATGGGCATGAACTTCATCATCGCCTGCTGCTGTGGATCCGTGGCCGTCATCGGCATCATTTTCGATGCAAAATACATGGACAAACCCATCAGGATGGGGAGGATGTAATATGGATCTTTCGCCGATAAGTCGGAGATCCAGCCGAACCACGGCGCGTGCCGCATCTCGATGGTCCCCTGCAATGCGCGATAGAGACCAAACCAGATCGGCATCTGCAGGAGCTGCGGGATACAGCCACCCGCCGGATTGATGCCCTCCCGGCTGTAGATGGCCATTACTTCCTTGTTCATCTCGGCCTTGCGCGGATCGCGCATCGAATACTTTTTGTATTTCTCCTGAATCGCTTTGATTTCCGGCGCAACGCGCTGCATTTTCAGCGTTGTTTTGTAGCTCGAAATTTTCAGCGGAAACAGCAGCATGTTGATGATCAGTGTGAGGACGACGATCGCCCATCCCCAATTCGGAATATAGTTGTGCAGCCACTTCAGCGCGTGGAACAGCGGCTCGGCGATGAACTCAAACCAGCCAAAACTAATCAGCCCGTGCAGCGGCGGGTTCATTTTCTTCAGGTAGTCGTAATCTTTCGGACCGACGTACACCCGCAAAGCCAGAGGCTGTACCGAGGTTGACGTCGCAACTTGCGGCACCGGCTCCAGCGTGTCCTGTCCGCTTACCTGCACGGTCCGCGATGTCTTCCAGTAGCGCGTTTCGAGCGTGCCCGGCGCGGCGCCATTCGCGGGGAGAAACGCCGCCGTAAAATAGCGGTCCTCAATACCAGCAAAATCTTTTCCAGCTTGCCAGACGCCCGGGCCCCATTTGTCCAGGCCATCCAGCTTCTTGTGCGCGTAATTCGTGATCTTCCCGCCCTCGCTGTAGTACGTCGTGACCGTTTCCACGGGAGCAGGGTTCGCGACCGTCAAGTCGCCAAATCCGCCCAGCCAGCCGAGTCCCGCGGTGATGGGCCTGCCATCCAGCTTGACGGTGGTGTCCACGCGGACGACGTAAGTGTGATCGAAGCGGAAGAGCTTGGTGACTTCGAGGTGGCCGTCGCTCCAGGCGAATTCCGCCTCGGCCGGTGCGTGGAGCGTCGATGCGCCCGAAGAAATCTGGTAAAGCCCTGCATTCGCGGCATTCTGCAACTGCTCATCATCGAGAACGATGGAAAACGGCCAGCCGCCGGTTTGCAACGATGCATCGGGGTGGACGACGTCGAGCACGCGCTGCGGTTTCGCGTCATCCTTATACTTCTTGAGCTGCCAGCTCTTCACCACCGCGCCGCGGTTCGAGATTTCCACGCGGTAGAGCTCGTTTTCAATGACAATCGCGCGCTCTTGCGAATCGCTCTTGGGGGAGACGCTCGCTGCCGGTACCGGTGAGATCGCTGTTGCAGTTTTCGGCGCCTGCGACGTGCTCGGCGCCGGAGTTGTCGCCGGACCCGGCGTAGCCGGAGCGCTCTGCGTCGGCCGGTTCGCTTGCGGTGATGGAACGGGCGGCTTCGGCGCGAAGAATTTCGCCCAGAGCAGGATCACGCCCATGGACAACAACGATGCCGCGAGGATCCGCAGCTCCGGAGTGAACTTGTCCTTCTGTCCCGGCAAGCTCACGAATGCACCTCATTCTGTGTGGCCGCGGCGTGGCTGGAAGAAGCCGCACTCGCGTTCATTTCTGATGACATGTTTTCCCATTTCTCCGGAACCGGGTCATAGCCGAACTTTCGCGAAAGCGGATGGCAGCGCAGAAGACGTTTCGTTCCCAGCCAGACTCCCCTGGCCACGCCAAAGCGCTCGATCGCTTCGTAGGCAAACCGCGAACACGTCGGCTCGTAGCGGCAGCTCCCCGCAAACAAGATCGATAAGTAGGCTTTGTAGAACCGCAGCGCGAATAGCGCAGTTTTCACCGGCAGAGAACGTAGTTGCGTTTGCGCAGGGGCGAGCTTCAACTCACCCTCTTTGTTCAAGCGCTCCGCAGCAGCCGCAGCAAATCCGCCGTCAGCGCCGCAAACGGCGCGCGCGCCACCGAGCTCTTCGGGTGTATGACGATGTCCCATCCTGCGGGTATCTCCAGCCGATGGCAGCGCGCGATCTCGCGCAAGCGCCGCCGGATACGATTACGCACCACCGCGCCGCCCAGCGCCTTCTTGATGCTGAAGCCAAAGCGGCTCTGCGGCAGTTCGTTGGCGCGGAAGAAAACAGTGAAGTGGGAACTCGAACGGCGTTTTCCGGCGCGGTAGACCGCATCAAATTCTCCGCGCCGCACCAGCCGCGCTTCGCGCGGAAACGTCTTCCCCGTCGACCCCCCACCGCCCGGAGTCACGGAACTCCCCGTCTTATTCGGGGGTAAGCCGATGGCGTCCCTTCTTGCGGCGCGCCGCCAGCACCCTGCGGCCGCCCTTCGTCTTCATGCGTACGCGGAAGCCGTGCGTCTTGGCGCGGCGGCGTTTGCGCGGTTGAAATGTGCGCTTTGGCAAAGCAATCCCCCTTTGTTATACATGATCTGTTATACGCGGTCGCCGGGCAGTCTCTTTCACCCGCATCGCCCGAACAGCCCACGAGCCTCTTCAGCGGCTGCTTTCGAATCTAGTAGTGTATTCGACCCCTGCGCACAGGGTCAAGAAAGTGGGACAGGCATACCTGCCTGTCCGCGGTCAGGCGACATTCTTTGTTCGGCGGTATTCGTCGTAAGCAACAAGGAACCGCTCCACATCCTTGCGCAGCAGATAATAAGGAGTCGAGAGGCGGATCTTGGAAGGTCCACCGCCTCGGATGCGGATCTTTTTCTCCTTCCACATCCAGGATTCGATCTCTGCGATCAGGATCGGCGGCACATTGACCGACGCAATCGCGCAGCGCAGCGCCGGATCAGGTGAAGTCCAGGACTCCGCGCCGCGCTGCACCATCTCTTTCAGAATGTAATCCGCCATCTGCCGGTGGCGCCGTTCGATGCGCTCCATCCCGATCTGATTGGCCAGTTGTACCGCCGCGCGCAGGCCCCACAGCGCGGGCACATTCGAGCTCCCGATTCGCTGGAAGCGCTCGGCGCGCAGGTTCGGCTCGTCCCAGCCGGCGGTGACAATGGTGTTCCACAAGCGGTCGATCACCTCATCTCGAACATAGAGAAACCCGCTGCCCTTCGGCGCTTGCAGCCATTTGTGCGGGCTGGACGTATACATGTCGCAGCCCATCTCGTGCACGTTCAGCCGCATCATTCCGACGACGTGCGCGCCATCAACCGCGGAGAGAATTCCTTTCGAACGCGCCAGCGCGCAGAGTTCCTTCGCCGGCAGCACCACTCCCGTCACCGTAGTGATATGGCTGAAGAACAGCACGCGCGTCCGTGGCGTTATCGCATCATTGAAAAGATTCATTACGGCAGCCGCATTCGGCACCGGCTTCGGCAGCGTAATCTTTTTCACCACAATCCCGTACCGCTTGGCGCGCAGATTCCAGGGCTGCTCGCCTCCCGGATGCTCCTGGTCGGTCATCAGCACTTCGGCGCCAGGCTTCAGATCGAGTCCGTTTGCGATGTAGCTGTTTGCTTCGGTAGCGTTGCGCACCAGCGCGATCTCATCGCGCGTGCAGCCCACGAACTCCGCCAGCGGGTCGCGAAACTCGTTCCACGCGCCGTAACCCCAGATGGGATAGTCCTCCGGATCGCTCTGCGCCATCTTTTCCGTATCGTTGTAGCCGTCGAAAACGGCGCGCAGCACCGGCATGGGAGACGATCCGACCGTCCCGTTGTTGAGATAGACCTCATCTCTGGGAATCAGGAATTGTTTGCGCAGCTCGGTCCAATATTCCTCTTCGTTCGAACCGTAGAGCGCAGTATCCGGCAGCTTGGGCGGCTCCTGCTCGAGCAGCGCAGGCCACTCCGCAGACACACCGAGAGCCCCGGCAATGCCGGCAAACGAGGACAAGAAACCGCGTCGGTCGAGCATGATCACCTCCACAGGTCAGGCTGCGCGAATTCTACGCGCGAAGCTCCGCCGCAACAATAAGCATTCCACGCGGTAACGCTTGCAGCCGCGCGCGCCTCGGTCTATCGTTGCGCCGCACCAATTCGGTTCGAAAGGTCGGTAAGCATGCGATTCTCGAAGTGGTTCGTTGCGGCCATCCTCGCTTTTTCACTCTGTAGTGCAAGCAGCTCATTCGCGCAAGGGAAGAGCACTACGAAGCAAGCAGTCGAGGCGCGCCTGAAGGCGGCAGAGAAACCGAAAGCCAGCGCACCTCTCGACAGCGTGATCGACACGCTCTATGCCGCACACACATTCGAACAGACCGCAATCTCACCCGACGGGAAGAGAGTCGCCTGGGTGGAGAACCTCGTCAGCAAAGATGGCGCGCGAACAGGCAAAACCGCGATCTATTTAGCAGACCCTGAGACTGCGGCTGCGCCAAAGCACATCACGGCAGCACCTAACAATGTTGCTCGCGCCGAGAGCAGCGTTGCTTGGTCGCCCGATAGCAAAAGTATCGCGTTTCTCTCTGACGCTGCAAAATCAGGCCAGCTTCAGCTTTACGTTGTTGGTGTGATAAGAGGCCCAGCAAAAAAACTGACAAATGTAAGAGGCTTGCTCGCCACGCCTCGCTGGTCACCGGATGGCAAGACCATCGCTGTCCTTTTTACAGAGAACGCCACGCGCGCGGCAGGCCCGCTTGTCGCCGAAACGCCGGAGACCGGCGAGATCAAAGATGCCTTCTTCGAACAGCGCCTCGCTCTAGTGGATGTCGCCACGGCTGGGTTTCGCCAAATCTCCCCCGCCGACACCTACATCTATGAATATGACTGGTCCCCGGACAGCACGCGCTTCGCCGTGACCGCCGCGCTGGGCAATGGCGACAACAATTGGTATGTCGCCGAGCTCTACACCCTCAACGTCGCACTCGGCTTGATGAAGTCGATTTACAAACCGCCTCTTCAAATTGCAAATCCGGTGTGGTCCCCTGACGGCAGGAAGATCGCTTTCATCGCCGGCCTCATGAGCGATGAACCGTCGGTCGGCGGTGATATCTACTCGATCGACGCGGTGGGCGGTGAAGCCACGAACATTACGCCGGAGATGAAAGCGAGTGCAAACTGGCTTGCTTGGACGGCGGAAGGAAAAATCGTTTTTGGGGAAGCCGTGGAAGGCGACGCAGGGGTAAAAACCGTCGATCCGGCCAGCGGCCGCATCGAACCTCTCTGGCGCGGCCAGGAACAGGTTTCCGCTGGACCTTGGGGCACCAACCTCTCTCTCTCGCGCGACGGAAAAATGTCCGCCGTCATCCGCAGCTCTTTCAGCGACCCTCCGGAGATCTGGGCCGGCCCCATCGGCTACTGGCGGCAAGTCACCCATCGCAACGCCGCCGTGAAGCCCGCTTGGGGCGAAGCCAAGAGCATCCACTGGAAAAGCGATGGCTACGAGGTGCAGGGCTGGCTCATCTATCCGCGCGATTTCGATCCTTCGAAAAAATATCCTATGATCGTGAAAGTCCACGGCGGCCCGGGAGCGGCGGTCCAGTCGGCTTGGCCGGATTCGGGAGACTTCGCGATTGCTCTCGCAGGCGCCGGCTATTTTGTCTTTCAGCCGAATCCGCGCGGCAGCTTCGGCCAGGGCGAAGCGTTTACGCGCGCTAACGTCCGCGATTTCGGCTACGGCGATTTTCGTGACGTGCTCGCCGGCGTCGACGAAGCCCTCCGCGCCGCCCCCATCGATCCCAATCGTCTCGGCCT
>JBGQCW010000073.1:0-8235 GCA_041495565.1 Candidatus Acidiferrum sp. | reverse complement strand
TCAGCCCGGGAATTCAGGTTTAGTCATAGCAAGCCAAACCATGTTCACGACTCCCATCCCTGGCTTCAACCCTTCCTACGAGGACTATGCCCGTTGCGTCCATTGCGGCCTCTGCCTTAACGCCTGCCCCACCTACCGCCTATGGAATCTCGAAGCCGATTCCCCGCGCGGCCGCATCTACCAGATGATCCACGTCTCGCGAAGCGAGCTCAATAACGAAGTCCAAGGGAACGTCCCCGTCACCGACTCCTTTGTCGATCACATCGACAAATGTCTCGACTGCCGCGCGTGCGAAACCGCCTGCCCTTCCGGCGTCGAGTACGGCAAGCTCGTCGAACACGCCCGCGCGCGCATCGAGCGCGATTACCAGCGTCCCTGGCTTGATCGCGTCACGCGTAATTTCGTCTTTCGCCATTTGCTCCCCAATCCGCATCTCATCGCCGATCTCGCGCGCGTTCTTCGCCTCTATCAACGCTCCGGACTGCAAGTCATCGCGCGCAGTATCGGCGTCTTAAAACTTCTCGGTCTCGCCGAGCGCGAACGTCTCCTCCCACGCATCGATGACGACTTTTTCTATGGCCGCCATGGATGGACTTACCCCGCCGCCGGCCCCCGCCGTGCCCGCGTCGCTTTCTTCGCCGGATGCGTCGCGAGTGTCGCTTTCTCTCAGCTCAACGAAGCCACCATCCGCGTCCTCACTGCCAACGGCTGCGAAGTCGTCGTCCCCAGGAGACAGCTCTGCTGCGGCGCCCTCGCCGCCCACGCCGGCGTCCGTGACGCTGCGCGGGATCTCGCCAGAAGAAATCTCGCCGTCTTCCTTCGTGAAAACTTCGACGCCATCGTCACCAACGCCGCCGGTTGCGGCTCCACACTCAAGGAATACGATCATCTTTTTTCGCCGGACGAAACAGAGCACGCCCAAGCGCGCGCGTTCGCAGCAAGAACTCGCGACGTTACCGAATTTCTCGCCGCCCTCGGCCTCACTGCAAAACTGAAACCGCTTCCCATGCGCGTCACTTACCAGGATTCCTGCCATCTCCTCCACGGACAAAAAATCCGCGAGGCTCCGCGCACGCTCTTGCGCGCCATACCCAATCTCGAATTTGTGGAATTGCCCTACTCGGAAATTTGCTGCGGCTCCGCCGGAATCTACAACCTCACTCAGACCGAGACATCTCTAGCGTTGCTCGCCGAAAAAATGCAGCACGCTCAATCCACTCGCGCTACGATTATCGCAACTGCCAATCCCGGCTGTCTCCTCCAGCTCCGCGTCGGCGCTGCCATCCATCATACTAATCAGGAAGTCCTCCACGTCGTCGAACTCCTCGACCGCGCTATTCCTTCCCGAGGTGCGCAATCATGAATCAATTTTCCATGGAAACGGCTGCGCCCTTCCCGCAGCGATGGGGGCTGCTGCAAAAAGGGCGTGCCGTCTTCAGGAGAGAAGATCGTGTCAAAAAACTAATTGTCCGATGGAGGTGGCGGCGCCTGCTTGAATTTCATCATGCCGTGCCGGCCCATCCCGCCCTGCTTTACCGTGAAGTCCGATGGCACCGCGAAGAGCGACGCAGCGGGCTCAGAACGCTGGATGTTCGTCAGCGTGTAAGTGGTCTCGCCAAACTGCGGGTCGCTCCGCTTGCTCATGACCGTCATTTGCAGATCATTGGAGTACCAGTGCTCGGAAACGATCGTAATTGGTTTTTCGTTCCCGATTTGCCCCGCGGGAATCGTGCGCGTATACCGCGTTCCCTGCGCGCTCACTCCCGCGATCGTCTGCGTGCCCAGATCTTCCTTCTTGAAATTTCCGCTCGCCGTAGCTTTTGCTTCCCAGGACCCGGCCTTGTCCTTCAATGCGCCCTTCCTCCCACCGCGCATCGGGCCTTTCCTCCCGCCAAACGGCTTTCCCATCTTCTCGGCCGTTTTCGCGTCGGGATGCAACATGAAACTCTCTCGCGCCACCGGATCGTGGATGAGTACGAACGACTTCGGTTGTCCCGATGTCGCCAGCGGTCCAATCGCCGGGAGCGTCACTTCTCTGCGGAAACGTCCCTGGCCGTCGCGGAAGAGCTTCGTCTGGGTCTTGCGCGAAATGTGATTTCCGTCCGCGAGGGTTCGCGATGTTTCGGATATAGCGACGGCGCTGAACGGCGCGCCCGTCACAACTTTTCCGCCGTGCATGCCCTCGAAGCCCAGCAATTCAATCCGTTCGCCCATCGGCGGAGCCATGAAGTCGCCGCCAGGCATCATCACGTCGCCATGTGGAGGGGGCGGCGGTGGCTCTTGCTGCGCCCGCACCAATCCGGCACTAAAAACCAGTATCCCGCTGAGGACCAAGCTCATGCATACTTTGCGATTCATCATTCCTTCTCCTCTTCTCTCCCGAATTGCTGCGAACTTTTCGTCGCGGCGATTTCAGCAATGCCCGCCTTCAAGCGTGCGATCCAAGCTGCAAACCATTTTTCCTGCGATTCCATCTCCGCAGGGACCGCAGGTTTCACTTTTTTCCAAAATGCCGCCGCTCCCATCGGTATGTCCTTTCTCCGAACGCGACGCGCGCGGCTTTCTTTGCGTTATTGCGGCAACCGCACCGCCTGCGGCAACCCGTCATTTCCGACGAGAAGATCCACCTGGATCCATTCGCCTGCGCGCTCTTCATTCACCGGCAGCCCCAGCGCGCCCAGCGCGCCGCGCTGCATCCGCACGCGAACAATTTCCGTATCGTCCGCATCCCCCGGAAAAACTCCCGGCAGCAACGTGAAGTTACTCAATTCGTTGTCAGCCACCAGCGTTTCGGAAGTTCCGTTTTCCGCGGAACTCTGTTGCTGCGGCCCAGTCCCTTCGTGCACCGCATTCGCACCGTTTGCTTCCGTGCCGCTATCGCTCACCGGCCGGATGCCCGGATTCTGTGGAACGTAAAGATGCCGCGCTGCTTCCTCTTGGCGGCTAGCACGCCAATTGATCCAGCTCATCGCGCCGATCAGCACCGCCGCCGTGGCCAGCGCCCACGCCGCAATCACAACGGTACGCCGCGTTTTCATCGTGCGATGTTGTGTGCGGAACTCCTGCCGCAGCCGCATCTCGACACGCGCAGCAGTTTCAGCCGCGGCCGTCGCGTCAGCGAAGGCATGCAGCCCTACGCGCGCGGCCTGCCAGGAATCCTGCAGCGACGCGCACCGGGGACACGTGCTGGCGTGCTCACGCGCAGCCGCGCGCTCCACTTCGCTCAACGAGGCGTCGCGCTCCGCGTCCAATCCAATCGCTTCAAATTCTTCGCACTTCATGTCGCACTTCCATTTCTCTTTTTCATCGCGCCATGCTCGCGCGCCGCGGCACGTCCCGCAACATCTCGAGTTTCGCCAGCAGCAAAGCGCGCCCGCGATGCAGCCGCGAACGAATCGTCCCAATCGGACATCCGGCCGTCTGCGCCGCTTCTTCGTAACTCATCTCTTCCAGCTCGCACAGCACCACCGCTTCGCGGAATTCCGCCGGCAACTCCAGCACCGCCGATCTCACCTGGCTCATTCGTTCGCGCGATTCCACCCAATTCGCCGGCGTGAACGCATCCTGCAAAACAATTCCCGCTCCGCTTCCATCCTCGTTTCTTTGCTCCAAAGAAACTTCCCGCGGCAATCGCTCCAGATGTTTCATCACGCGGTTCCGCGCAATCCCGTAAAGGTATCCCCCGAGCGTTCCGCGGCTCGCGTCGTATTTCTTCGGGTCGCGCATCAAAGTCATGAATACATCCTGCACAATCTCTTCCGCCGCCCAGGCATTCCCCGTCATGCGCAGCGCAAAGCGGTACATCGCCGCCTGGTGCTGCCGGTAAAGAAGAGTGAACGCCTCTTCATCGCCCTTGGCGGCCCGCCGCAACAGAACGTCGTCTCTGTCTTGCTCAGCGATCCTCAGCTCCCCTGATAAGTCGTTCTGCGCGTTCTCCTTAGTCAATTCCTCACGCGCGCCGAAAAAGTTCCCGCCGGATTCTAGCTGCCAAGCGAGGGGGTTGGATGTCTTTGATTTCACAGTACATTGGACGCAGCCGAGGGCCCTTGCGTGTCGGTGAATGGCTCGAATGTTTGGGCAGGGAGGACAGTGCTTCATTCGAACGTAATACGCCGCGTGCTGCGTTGATGTGGTTGTCTACTTCTTGCCGGGCTTAAACATTCCACCGGCAACCCTGGTGACGAAGCGGCGCGGCACGAGGCGTTCGCCGTGCGCGCCAAGGTAATTCCCGAGGCCGGAAATCACGTAGCTTTTTCCCGCCGCGAGTGCTTTGAGGCCGGTGCGCGCGACTTTTTCGGCCGTCTCGGCGTTGCCTTTGAATTTTTCCTGGCCAGAAACGGCGTGGAATTCAGACTCCGTTGTACCCGGACACAACGCGCACACGCGAATTCCGTAGGGCTTCATCTCCTCGGCGAGTCCTTCCGCGAACAAGAGATCGAATGCTTTTGTCGCAGCATAGGTCGAAATATAAGGAACGGCTTGAAACGATGCGGTGGAAGCCAGGAAGAGCACA
Organism: Candidatus Acidiferrum sp.; assembly: GCA_041495565.1. Lineage (GTDB taxonomy): Bacteria > Acidobacteriota > Terriglobia > Acidiferrales > UBA7541 > Acidiferrum. The sequence continues at coordinate 3,722 of JBGQCW010000073.1, read as the reverse complement.
TCGCCGCGGCGTCGCGCCACCATCTCCGGCAAGTACAGCCGCGTCAGGTGTACAATAGCGCTGCAGTTTACTTGTACCATGTCCACCAATCGTTGCTTTTCGACCGACGGAAATTCGCCGTACTGGCCGAAGCCGGCGTTGTTAATCAGCAGATCGATCTCGATCCCTTTTTCTTTCGTGAAGGCAAATAGTTTTTCCGGCGCGCTCGGGTCCGCCAAATCCGCAACAAACACTTCCGTCTTCACGGTGTGTTTCGCGCGCAACGCTTTCGCCAGCTCCTCCAGCCGATCCTTGCGCCGCGCCGTCAGCACGAGGTTCGTTCCGCCCGCCGCCAACTCTTCCGCCAGCGCCACACCGATTCCAGCGCTCGCTCCCGTCACCAAAGCCCATTTCCCGCGCCACACTGCTGCCATCTTTTTTCCTTACTTGTCCGGTTCCTCGTTCTTCGTTTTCCATACTGCGTCCCGCACACGTCCGCCCTCGTGCTTGATGCGGTCCATCAGGCGGCGCGCCCAGACAAATTCGGCGGCGAGCAAGCCCAGGCCAAGGAAAATAGTGAGCATACCCGGCCCCGGAGTGACCAGCATCACCACACCTGCCAGCAACAAGGTAAACCCAGCAAGGATGAGGAAGACTCGGCGGACTTGCGCGACCGTGCGGAGGATCATCAACTCTTAGGATAACGGATTTCTGGCGGAGAGGGTGGGATTCGAACCCACGGTACGGTTTCCCGTACGCTCGCTTTCGAGGCGAGTACTTTCAACCGCTCAGTCACCTCTCCGCGCTTGGTGCAATCGCAAGTTTAGCAGAATGATTTGATCTTCAGCAATGCAGTACTGGCCGATGTTATCTGCGTTCGGCAAAGAAGGACTGAATGATAGCGGCGCATTCGGCGGCGAGGACGCCTGAGGTGACTGCGACTTGATGGTTGAGGAGTGGATGAGAAAGGATTTCGAAACAGGAGCGGACCGCGCCGCCCTTGGGGTCGTCGGCGCCGTAGACGAGGCGCGGGACCCGTGCCTGGATAATTGCACCGGCACACATGCTGCAGGGCTCGATGGTGACATACAGCGTGGTATCACCAAGGCGGTAGTTGCCGAGAAGGCGTGAGGCTTTGCGAAGAACGACGATTTCGGCGTGGGCCGTGGGGTCGCAATCGCGAATAGTACGGTTGCCGGAGCGGGTGAGGATCTTGCTATCGTGGACAAGGACGGCACCAACGGGGACTTCGCCGCCGACTGCGGCAGCACGCGCTTCGGCAAGCGCTTCCTGCATGAATTGGATATCAGCTTCCATTTCGAGCGAGAGAATACCATGTGGAAAGAAAGAATTAACACCCCGACCCGGTCGGGTCAGGCGCCGGACACTGAGAGGACGGAGGTCACAGAGAAAAAAGGAATTCACGCAGAGACGCAGAGTGCGCAAAGAATGGAGAGAAAGGATGGTTTGTAAGGTTGCTTGACAATTGAGGAGGGGAGAAAGAAACTACAGTGCATGCGGGAACTCCTGGAGCGGTTGTTCCAAGTTGATTTTTTGAAGGGCATGGCGGTCACCTTTCGGGCGCAAAATCCCAAGAATATCGTCACCGAGCAGTATCCGCTGGAGCGGCCGATGGTGGCGGAGCGCTATCGCGGCGCGCCGCGGCTGAACAACAATCCGGAAACGGGCGAGACGCTGTGCATCAGCTGCAATTTGTGCGCGCTGGCGTGCCCGGAGAATTTGATTGTGGTGGGCTGGGAGCGCGATGACGCCACGCGGCGCAAGGTACTCACTTATTTTACCTACGACACTTCGCGGTGCATGTTCTGCGGTCTTTGCGAAGATGCCTGCCCGACGGATGCGCTGGAATTGACGCAGGATTTCGAGATGGCGTACTTCACGCGAGAAGGCGCCATCTGGGACCGCCATCGGCTCGAACAAGGCCCCACGCCCGCGCGCTACACCCGCTGAAGATATCTGCATGGAACTTCGCAAAGATCCCATCACACAAAGCTGGGTCATCCTGGGGCAAAGAGAGGTACTCAGCGAATTGCCCGAGGAGTGCCCGCTAGAGCCGGCGAAAATCGAGAAACAGCGATCGATCCTGACGTGGCCGGCGGAAGGACCGTGGCAGGTGCAAGTGCTGCCGCATCCCCAGCCGCTCTATCACATCGAAGGCGAGCCTGGACGTTCGGCCGAAGGCCTGTACGACAAGATGGGCGCGATCGGGGCGCACGAAGTGGTGGTGGAGACACCGGCGCACGAGAAACGGATGTCGCAGTTCACTGACGAAGAGATCGAGCGCGTCCTGTGGGTGTGGGCGTCGCGCATTGCGGATTTGAAAAAAGATGCGCGATTCAAGTACGTCAGTGTTTTCAAGAACCAGGGCGCGATGGCCGGGGAAGAGTGGACACACGCACATTCGCAGGTGATGGCGACGATATTTGTGCCGCGACGCATTAAGTATGAGCTGAGCGCCGCGCATGAGTGGTTCAAAGAAAAAGAGCGGTGTATTTTTTGCGATATGGTGCGCCAGGAAGAGAAGCAGGGGAAGCGCATTGTGGATGTGCAAGGCGAATATTATGCGCTGTGCCCATATGCCTCGCGCGTGCCCTACGAAATCTGGCTCGTGCACCGGCGGCACAATCATTTGTTCGAGCAACCACGGCCGGGCTCGAATCGCAGGCAATTGGCCGCGTTGCTTGGGCGTGTTTTGCGGCGACTGGAGAAAGTGGCACCGGCATTTCATCTTGTGGTGCACACTGCACCCAGCACCAAAGGCAAGAAGGGCGAATTATCCGGGTACTGGAAGACGCTGGCGGAAGATTATCACTGGCACATCGAAATCCTGCCGATCGTGGAGCGGCGCAGCAAGTCCTATAGCATCAAAGAGGTGTACTTCAATGCGGTGCTGCCGGAGCAGGCAGCGGCGCACTTGCGGACGCTGGATCCGAATTCATGAAGCAAGGCAAACCGCATGAAGCCGAACGGGGCGGCATCCTCGTCAACCTGATTATTCTTTTATCTTTTGTGGTGTTTTGCACGGTTTTGTACCTTGCACGGCGACCGATTCTGCGCTTGGCGGCGGAAGCGTGGATCGTCGAGGATCCAGCGGGCAAGGCAGATGCACTCATCGTGTTGAGTGACGATAATTTTTTTGCCGATCGGGCGACGCGCGCGGCGGAGTTGCTCAGGGAAGGGAAGGCTCCCCTGGTTGTGGCGAGCGGAAGACGCTTGCGGCCGAATGCGGGCATCGCGGAATTGATGGAACATGACTTGATCGAGCGGGGCGTGCCGAAAGACAAGATCGTGCGGCTGGCGCACGACGCCGATAGCACGCGGGAAGAAGCGGAAGCATTGGCGAGGCTGGCGAAGGAGAGAAAATGGCGCAGCGTGATCGTGGTTACATCGAATTATCACACGAGAAGAGCGCGATATATTTTCCTGCGAGTTTTTCCACAGGACATAGAAGTGCGCATTGCAAGTGCGCGTGATGGCGATTTCGATCCGGAACACTGGTGGGAGAAGCGTAAGTCAATGAAAGAGTTAACTCGAGAATTCGCGGGCATGGTGGTGGCCCTATGGGAGCTGCGCGGAAGGAGTGAGACACGTGAGACATCACAATCCGTGGTAGGTTTGGGAGCACTAATTCCGCAATTAGTGGTATAGCCTTTCACGAAACACCCCACATTTGCTACCCGCCATTCTTGTTTACAGCGGTTAAGTCGTGTACTATCTTCACT
>JBGQCW010000072.1:0-8247 GCA_041495565.1 Candidatus Acidiferrum sp. | reverse complement strand
GACTCGCTCTCGCCCGAAGATGTGGATGCCGCCGCGCCGCTTCTCCGCAAGGCGGACACCATCGTCATGCAGTTTGAGGTTCCCTTGCGCACCGTCTATCACACCGTGCGCTTCGCGAAGGCCAATGGCATTCGTTGCATCGTGAATCCCGCTCCCGCCCAACCGGTAGACTTCAAGGAAGCGGGTGCCGCGGATTATTTCATTCCGAACGAAACCGAGGCAGAAATCACGACTGGGATGCCGGTGAAATCGATCGACGATGCAAAAAAGTGCGCGGAGTTTCTGCTTCGGCAAGGGATGCGGCGCGTCATCATTACCCTTGGCGAACGCGGCTCCCTTGTGGCTGGGTCGGACGGGATGGAGCTGATCCCCGCTTTCAAGGTTCAGGCTGTAGACACGACCGGTGCAGGCGATGCCTTCATCGGCAGCTTTGCGGTTTTCCTTGGTGAAGGTTTGCCGGAGAAGGAGGCGCTCCGGCGCGCTAGTCTGTATGCTGCCCTTTCCACAACCAAAGTGGGCACGCAAAAATCTTTCTGCAACCGGGCGGAGTTTGAGAAAGAGTGGCAGAATCGCGGCGCAAGCCTGTAAACCGGCTTTGTCATAGTGATAAGATTGAGTTTTGCAAGTGACCCAACCCCATCTGGTGAAGAACTCGATGACCTTGTATGACAGCATGAGGGCCGAAAACGCATCCGGCTTGGAGCACCCAGCCAGGCCGGGCGCGATTTCACCTTCCGATACGGCTATCGCGAATTACGCGGGGCGTGAGCTTCAGCCAAACTGCGGCGTTCCACTTAATTTGGACTGGGTGAAGGATGTTCGTGTGAATACGAGCGCCGTGGAGCGGCGCGCTCAGACCATCGGCACTCGCCGCACGGTGAAAAAAGACTGGCAGGCAGCTTGGCTGCTACGCGCTATCACGTGCATGGACCTTACGACGCTCTCTGGCGACGACACCGAGGAACGCGTTCGCCGCTTGTGCGCCAAGGCGCGCCAGCCCCTTCAGCAGGAAATCGTGCAAAAGCTCGGCATCGAAAGACTGCACATCAAGGTCGCGGCCGTTTGCGTGTACCACACCTTTGTGGAAACCGCGCGCCGGGCGGTCGAGGGCAGCGGAATACACGTTGCTGCGGTCTCGACAGGATTCCCTGCCGGCCTTTCTCCGTTCGCCGAACGCGTCGCTGAAATTCGACGCTCGGTTGAGGCGGGCGCCGACGAAATTGATGTGGTCATCACACGCGCGCACGTGTTCGGCGGAAAGTGGCAAGCGCTCTACGATGAAATTGCTACGTTCAAGCAGGCCTGCGGGCCCGCACATCTGAAGGTGATTCTCGGCACCGGTGACCTAGTGACGCTGCGCAACGTTGGGCGCGCGAGTGTCGTGGCCATGATGGCCGGCGCGGACTTCATCAAGACTTCCACCGGCAAGGAAGCCATCAATGCGACGCTTCCCGTAAGCCTGGTCATGACGCGGGCGATCCGGGAGTACGCGCAAGAAACTGGAATGGCGGTGGGATTCAAACCGGCCGGCGGCATACGCACGGCGAAGCAAGCGCTCGAATGGCTTTCCTTGATGAAGGAAGAGCTCGGCTCTTCCTGGTTGAACGCGGAATTGTTCCGATTTGGCGTTAGCGGCATGTTGGCGGATATCGAGCGCCAATTGGAACACCATGCCACTGGACGATATTCGGCGGAGTATCGCCATCCGATTGCCTGAGATGGCGAGCAGTTGTTCAACGATGAAAGAGGCGGGAAGAAGCGGATGAGCATCGTCGAAAAATTCATGACCATGGATTACGGTCCCGCCCCGGAAGATCCGCGCGAAGCTCTGGCGTGGCTGGACCGGAGCGGCCGGCGCTTTGGGCACTTCATCAATGGTACGTGGCAGCCGCCGGCAGCGGGCGAATACTTCGATACGGCCGATCCTTCCACGGGCGAGAAACTTGCGGCCATCGCGCAGGGATCGGCGGCGGACGTTGATGCCGCAGTGCGAGCCGCGCGGGCTGCTCTGCCTGCCTGGCAGGCTCTCACTCCGCACGCTCGCGCGCGTTACCTTTATGCGCTTGCGCGCCAGGTGCAAAAACATTCGCGCTGGCTTGCCGTTCTCGAGACGCTGGACAATGGCAAACCGATTCGCGAGAGCCGCGACATTGATATTCCTCTCGTGGCGCGGCACTTCTACCATCATGCGGGCTGGGCGCAGTTGCTCGAGCAGGAATTTCCAGGCTACACCGCTTGCGGAGTGGTCGGACAGATTATTCCCTGGAATTTTCCGCTGCTGATGCTGGCCTGGAAGATTGCGCCTGCGCTTGCGACGGGCAACACGGTGGTCTTGAAGCCCGCGGAATTCACTCCCCTCACGGCCCTCGCTTTCGCGCACATCTGTCAGGAAGTCGGCCTTCCCCCGGGCGTCGTGAACATCATTACCGGTGACGGATCGACGGGGAAAGCGCTCGTGAACCATCCCGACGTAGACAAGATTGCGTTTACGGGTTCGACCGAAGTGGGGCGCGCCATTCGAAAGGCGACGGCCCAGAGCCATAAAAAGCTTTCCCTTGAGCTGGGCGGCAAATCTCCGTTCATCGTTTTTGAAGACGCGGATCTGGATAGTGCTGTGGAAGGCCTGGTTGATGGCATCTGGTTCAACCAGGGACAAGTTTGCTGCGCCGGTTCGCGGCTGCTGATGCAGGAGAGCATCGCGGAATCGTTAATCGGGAAGATCCAGAATCGAATGAATACGCTGCGCATCGGGTCGCCGCTCGACAAGGCCATCGACATCGGTGCGATCATTGCGCGCGTGCAGATGGAACGCATTCAGCGACTGGTCGATCAGGGCGTCGCCGAAGGGGCAACGTGCTGGCAGCCGTCCATTCCGGTGCCCTCGCGCGGGCTCTATTTCCTGCCGACGTTGCTAAGTAACGTTCATCCATCGTCGGTCGTCGCACAGCAGGAGATTTTTGGCCCCGTGCTGGCCGCCATGACCTTCCGCACGCCGCGCGAGGCCGTGGAGCTCGCCAACAATTCGGTCTATGGATTGGCCGCGTGCGTGTGGAGCGAGAGCATCAACGTTTCGCTGCACGTTGCGGCGCAACTCAAGGCCGGCGTGGTCTGGGTGAACTGCACCAATCTCTTCGATGCCGCCTGCGGTTTCGGCGGCTATCGTGAGAGCGGCTTTGGGCGCGAGGGCGGCCGTGAAGGACTGCTCGAATATCTCGAGCCCACTTGGTTCAAGGAGGCGCCGCCGGTGCACGCAACGCCGCTCGCGATCGACCAGCCACCCGAGCAGTCCGCCGGCTTCGCCGACTCCGCGATCGATCGCACGGTAAAGCTCTACATCGGCGGCAAGCAGGTGCGGCCCGATTCCGGTTACAGCGTCGAAGTGCGCGGCGCGGACAGCCGCTTGCTCGGAGAAGCGCCGCTGGGCAATCGCAAGGACATCCGCAACGCCGTCGAAGCGGCGCGCAAAGCCGAAGGGTGGGGCAAAGCGACGGCGCACAATCGCGCGCAAGTGCTCTTTTACATTGCTGAAAACCTGTCGCAACGCCGCGAAGAAATCGCCAGCCGCTTGTCCGCCGCGGTTGGAAAGAAACAGGCTGAAGCAGAAGTCCATCTCGGCATTGAGCGCATCTTCTCCTACGCCGCCTGGGCCGATAAGTTCGATGGCGCGGTCCACAATCCACCCTTCAGGAACGTCGCCCTAGCAATGAAGGAACCGATCGGTACCGTGGGCGTCGTCTGCCCCGCGGACACACCTTTGCTCGGATTCCTCTCCCTGGTCATGCCCGCCATCTCCGTGGGCAACACAGTCATTGCGATTCCTTCGGAAAAGTATCCGCTGATCACGGGTGACCTCTACCAAGTCTTGGAGACCAGCGATCTGCCGGATGGAGTCGTAAATATTGTCACCGGCCGCGCCTCTGAACTGATGAAGACGCTCGCCGAACACGACGACGTTGATGCGATTTGGTGTTTTACCGATGAAGCCGGCGCCGCGGCGGTGAAAACTCTCTCAATCGGCAATCTGAAGCAGGTGTTCACCAACGAAGGCCGCGTCATCGATTGGTTCGACGTGAAGCAAGGCGAAGGCCGCTGGTACCTCGAACATGCCACTCAGGTGAAAAACATCTGGGTTCCCTACGGCGAGTAATCCTTCGAATCGCCCGACAAACGCAGTCGGCAGTCTGTATGGAGGGAATTGGGACGCTTCAGAAAGGAAATGGTCAGGGCGAATGGATTTGAACCATCGACCTCCTCGTCCCGAACCAGGCATCTGAATCCCATAAACGCTTTATCTGGCGTCGCTTACGGGACAAGAAGCGTTATCCCCCCTGTGCTTCGACAAAACTCTATCCGGTCCCGAAATCGCACAACTCGTCCGCCCCTAATTCCTTCACTGTTCGGTTGGCTCGCTTGGATCGGAACCCGGAATCACTGAATTCCTTCGACTCCCTGCTGGAGAGATGACTCTTCGTCGGGTCCGTGCGCCCCGAAAAGAACGCGTCTTCTGTAAGCTCTGCAACTCAAGCAGCGCGATCGTAGCGGTGATGCACACCGCCCAATCTCGGGCCTCCGATCACCCGACCATGCGCTACCGAGCGGGCTCTGCCGTTCGGTGTTTCCTTGTCCAATCCAAGATGACTTCGGTCTTCCTGGTGGTAGCAAACATACTCGGAGAGGAGTCGTGTCAAGTGGTGCTCGTTCATGGCGATGACGTGGTCCAGCAGGTCACGCCAGCAGCTTCCCACCCAACGCTCCGCAATTCCATTCTGCCAGGGGCTCTGAAAGGACGTCCGCGCCGGGTTCATGGCCATCGATCGGACCGCTCTTGGAACCTCAGCGCCAAACTTAGCATCACCATCAAAGATTAGGAACTTGGGAGCCAATTGATATGGGCATGCCTCTCTCAACTGCTGAACAATCCAAGTGCTGGTCGGATGCTGTGTCCCATTGAAATGCAGGATGCGCCGACGACCGTGGCTGATGATGAAAAAACAGTAGCGCACGCTGAACGTGATGGTAGGGACGGTGAAGAAGTCCATCGCGGCGATTGCTTCTCTATGGTTGCGCAGGAAACTGAGCCAGCGCTTGGCGGGCTCTGAATCTCTCGGTGCTTGTCGTATCCACCGGGAAACAGTTCGCTCGGAGACCTCGAATCCGAGCATCAGGAGCTCGCTGTGTATTCGCGGTGCACCCCAGGTGGGGTTCTCGGCCACCATCAGAAAGATCAGATCGCGAATCTCCTTGGAGATTTTCTTTCTCCCCATTACTAGGCGTGCTCTGGAAATAGTGCGCCAATAAAGCGCAAATCCAGACCGGTGCCAGCGGACCACAGTCTCCGGGCTCACCATGATGAGGGCCCGTTTCCAGTCTGACCAGAACCTCTGCGCAAGTACCCAGAAGAGTTTATCGAACGCAGCCAGTCGTGGTCTGGGATGTCTGCGCTTCAAAACTGCGAGTTGCTGCCGAAGAGCCAGGTTTTCGAGCAAGAGACTCCGACGCGTGTGGAAGAAGCGACAAATCGAGGCGAGCAAGAGTCCGATGGCTTGTAACATGGCTGGGTACTATCGCAGGTTGCCTGTGGGTCGCAATGATCAAGTTGTTTATTTCATAGGCGGACAGAGTTTTGGCGAGCCACAACCACAGCCATCTCGGTGCTAATTCGCGCTACAGCTGTGCGGGAAAGCGAACGACTTCATTCTCGAGCGGCATTTCCGCTGTATATTTCGTCGGCGCACTGTTGACGCTAGAAGGCTTCCAAGACCATCCGCTGCCTTCCACTTCGAACGAGGACAAAGCGTAGGGCAGCCCCTCCGAGCCAAGCGGAGAGCTACTATTCGCAATATGAAAGTGCAGATGCGGCTCGGTGGAATTGCCGCTGTTGCCGACGAGACCGACGACCTGGCCGCGGTGGACTTTGTCGCCGAGCTTAACGCGGAGCGATCCCGGCTGAAGATGGGCATAGAAGGCGTAGTTGCCGATGTCGATGATGACGTGATTGCCGCCAACCGTCTCGAGTGTGATCGGCACCGCGCGTGAATTCTCGCCGGGAATATTCTGTGGAATGCCGTCTTTCACTTCAGTGACCACGCCGTCGGCAACGGCGAGAGCATCGACGCCATAAGCGTAATAGTTTTTGTTATCGAGCTTGTCGCCCTGGTACGTATGGCCGTCGTTGCCGAGGCGCACCCAGTCGATTGCGAAGCGTTGCGCGATGGCGGCGCGGCCGTCGACTGGAATCAAGGCGCGCCGGTAGCCGGAGCTGTTCGAGGGGCCGTTGCCCGCGAGCCAGTGATCGCCACGGAGGGGCGAGCTGATCCTCGGGGTGGCGGTCGAGACCGCCACCGGCATCGTATCGACGCTTAGTTCTTCCGCGTACTCGCCAATCTTCACGCTGATCCGGTGATGAATCGCCGCCGGCACATCGCTAGGGCGGTCGACCGACACCCACATGTAGACAATCCTTTCGCCGCCCGGGGCGAGCCTCGATTTCTCCGCGGCGATTACACCTGGGCGCGCAACCATCCCTTCCAGCTTGGCGCCCGCGGACGAATCCAGCAATCGCGCAGCAGAATCCGCCGACAGAACTTGCACGCCGCTCAGCACGCAGTCCCATCGCCCCATATTCACAACGTGCAATTCGTATACGAGGTGCGTTTTGCCGTCCGCCTTGAATGCCCGCGGAGGCGCTGACACTGTCACGTCCAGCGGAACGACGAACGGCTTCGTTGTCGGCCTGATTAGATGACGGCGTCGGCTCCTTCGACCGAGTAAACTTGGCAGCTGTTCGACGACCAAGGCTCGGGAAAAGGAGCCGAGCAATGTTGATTATAGGTTGTGATTTTCACACACGCTACCAGCAGATTGCCATGGCGGAAGAAAATACCGGAGAGCTGCTTCTCGAGCGGCGCTTGGATCACGAGAGCGGCGAGGCCCACGCGTTCTACCGAAATTTCTCGGGAGCCGTACGCGTAGGAATCGAAGCCACCGGACCCATTCACTGGTTCGAACGTCTGCTCGCGGAACTCGGCCACGAACTCTGGATTGGAGATGCGGCGAGGATTCGCGCCAGTGAAGTGCGCAAACAGAAGACCGATGAGCGCGACGCCCGGCTCATCCTCGATTTGCTGCTTGCGAAACGCTTTCCGAAGATCTGGGTTCCCACACCGGCCGAACGCGACCTCCGTCAGTTGTTGTGGCATCGCCACAAGCTCGTGTGCCTGCGCACCATGCTGGGCAACCAGCTGCACGCGCTGGCCCTGAGTCAGGGGCTGTGCCGCAAGAAAAAGCTGTTCACCAAGAAAGGCCGCGTGGAGTTGGTGAGCTTGGGCCTTGCTCCGTGGGCCAGCCGGCGGCGCGCAGAACTTCTGCAGCTGCTCGACCAACTCGATCCTCCGATCGCGGAGTTGGATCGCGCGGTTCTGGAAGAAGCCGAACGCCGCGACGATGCGGTTCGCTTGATGACGCATCCGGGCATCGGGCCGGTCACCTCGTTGGCGTTTGTGCTTACCATCGGTCCGGTGACGCGCTTTTGCTGCAGCAGGAAGCTGGTGAGTTATCTCGGACTGAATCCGACTGAGGAATCCAGCGGCGGACGGCGGCGGCTGGGGGCCATCAGCAAGCAGGGCAACACCATGGTGCGCTGGTTGCTGATCGAAGCCGTGTATCCCGCGGTGCGCAAGGATCTCGCACTGCGGCAGGACTATCCGCGATTGAAATTCCGCAGAGGACACGCGGTGGCCAAAGTGGCCATCGCGCGCAAGTTAGCCGTGCGTATGTACTGGATGCTGCGTAGTGGAGCAGATTACGCGCGGCTGGTTCGCAGGCAAGGCAGCCCGGGCGCCACCCTGGTGGACGCAAGTTCACCGCTAGGCTGATTGGGCGCCTTGCTCCCGCGAGCGATCGCGGCGTCTGAAGAATGAATCATGGTCGGAAGTATGTGACCGAATAGATAGCTGGTGGGACCAGACTCCACCGCTGGATTTACGAAGCGAGCCTTGGTCAAAATGAAGGAAAGAGCAAAGGCCCTTTTGAGCAAAACAAAAACGAGTTGCCCGCAGCTCGCAAACTTGAGGTGTCTCTTGACAGAGCCGACAACGTCATAGAGGGTGGCCCACATGTCTTCTCTCTTTTTCGGGTGCCCTTCGTGGCACAGGCACTCACTTGCCCTGAGCAGAGCCGAAGGGTGTCTGTGCTCTTACGAGTTGCCGCGTCCCACGCAGCGCCGATCGATGCCGGACCGCCCACACG
>JBGQCW010000071.1:0-8291 GCA_041495565.1 Candidatus Acidiferrum sp. | reverse complement strand
GTTCCTCCGCGACCGGACTCGTTTCTTCCTTGACTTCTTGTTACCTCATGTTATACTTACTTTTAGGTGGATGTTCGCGCTGGCGATTCTATTTCCCCATTCTATTCTGGCAGCTGATTCGTCTTCCTTTTCAGCCTTAATTCTTTTCACTGGATACACTTGCGAACTCTTTTGCGTCGGCATGCATTTGTGCATATTTTCGGCCCTTTAGAATCAATCAGTTACGAACTCTTTTGCAAAGGCGTTTTCGACAACTCTTTTGGAATCAGTTAAATCCGAACTCTTTGGGTAAAATAGGGGGTGGGGGGGGCCAAGGATGTAACGAAACCCCATTCTTCTTACTAAACACTGAAAACTAAGAACTTAGGTCCGGCTCTCTCCTAGTACCACTGTACCCTCTCAAACGAAACGCTTGCTCCATTCCGCCACCCAGCCACCGTTCGCTATTCTGTCGTTGCGAAGAGGACTATCTGGCTGAGGGTGATCTCGTGCAAGTCGGACGCTACGAAATTCTAGAAATTATCGGCACCGGCGCCACCGGCCGCGTGGCGCGGGCCCACGATCCCATGATCGGCCGCCAGGTGGCCATCAAGCTTTTCCCAAAGGAATTGGCGCAAGGCGAAGCCCGGCAGCGCTTCCTCCAGGAAGCGCGCGTCGTTGGCCAGCTCTCGCACCCTTCGATCATCACGTTGCACGACATGGGCATCGACGAATCCACCCAAACACCTTATCTGGTGATGGAATTTCTCGAAGGCCAGCCGCTCGACCGCATCCTGGAGAAGGGGAGTCTGCCCTTTCCCCGTGCCTGTGCTTTGGCCGCGGAAGTCGCCAGTGCGCTCGCCGCAGCGCATCGCAAGGGCGTGATTCACGGCGACGTCAAACCCGCCAATGTTCTCATCACCGATGACGGCCGCGTGAAGCTCATGGACTTTGGCATGGCACGCCTTGCCAGCCGCGATTCAGGGTCCAGCCCGCTTCTCGGCACGCCCGCCTACTGGTGCCCCGAACAGATTCTCGGCAAGCCTCAGGACGCTCGTTCCGATCTTTTCTCTCTGGGAGTTGTGCTCTACGAAATGGTGACCGGCCAGCGGCCTTTCGACGCCGATTCTCTCCAGGGCATCTGTGGCCGTGTTCTCTCTTCCACGCCACTCCCGGCATCTCATGCGAATCCTTCCGTGCCGGCGGGCTTTGACGGAGTGGTTGCCCGCTGCCTGGCAAAGGATCCATCCGCGCGTTACGCCACGGCGGACGCTCTTGCAGAATCTCTCTATCCACTAGCTCGCCACAAAGTCAACCCGCAAGCGCCGCCACAAACCAACGGTAACGGTCTGCGCGACCGCGCGGCGCGCCTCCTTCGTTCGGCGTAGTCGTAGCGGCACATCGGAAACCGCAGCCCGCACCACGACCAGCCACTATCTATCCATCGCTATTCACTTTGTCTGTTTGAAGAATAAGGAAAGACTGACTGCAAACCGCTATTCGTAACGCAGGGCTTCGACCGGATCGAGCTTCGCGGCCTTCATCGCCGGCCACACGCCAAAGACCAGCCCGACGCTGATGCTCACGATGAGTCCGGCGGCAATGGCCCACGCCGGCACGCTTCCGGGCCACTTCAGCGTGACGCGCACCAGCAGCACTAGTCCATTCACCAGAATCACGGCAACCATGCCGCCTGCGCCTGTTAGCGTCATCGCCTCCATCAAAAACTGCCAGGTAATGTCTCCGCTCTTTGCACCAATCGCTTTACGGATTCCGATCTCGCGCGTCCGTTCCGTCACGCTGACCAGCATGATGTTCATCACGCCCACGCCGCCGATCAGCAGCCCGATCCCGCTCAGCACCACCGTCGCAAGCGCCACCATCCCCAGGATGCTGTGAAACTGATCCACGATTTGTTGCGACGTCTGAATGGAAAAACTGTCTTTGCCGTTAAAGGGAACGTTGCGCCGCCGCCGCAGCACTTCCGTGGCCTGATCCACCGCTTGATCCAGCATGTTCGTATAAGCCTGCAACCGGATGCTGTTCTCATACGCTCCGGGATAAATTTTCCGGAAGGTGTTGTACGGTATGAGCACGCGCCGGTCTTCATCGTCCATGCCAAACATGCCCTTCGGTTTTTCCACCACGCCGATCACCCGAAACGCCGAACCGTCGATCATCACGTCTTTCCCGAGCGGCGAAACCCCGGGAAACAGCACCGGCGCGGCATTCTCCCCGAGCATCACCACTTTCTCGCGATGCAGATCATCTCCTTCGCTGATGAACCTTCCCTCCAGGGTCGCGGCGTTGGCATAGACTTGCCCGAAATTCGCTTGCACGCCGCGGAAATCGATGGAGGTTACCTCGCCGGCCTTCGTGCGAACCGAATGCTGCTGCTCCCACCAGGTGAGGAAGACCGTCACATTTTTCACCGCGGGACTACCTTCCTTAATCGCTTCCGCGTCCTCGAGCGTCAGCGGCTTGCGCTCGCGCTCGTCCTTGGGCCGCCGGCCGCCGCCATGCGGGCCCTGATCAAAGCGCGAGATAAACGCCGTGTCCGCGCCATACTGCTTGATGCTTTCCTGGACCTGTTGATCGAACCCCGTGATCAGCGCGGCCACCAGCATGATCACACTCACACCCAGCACCACGCCGAACACCGTCAGAAAGCTGCGCAGTTTGTGCGCTTTCAGCGTGTCCATCGCCTGCTTGAGGTTTTCACCGTATGCTTGTGCCATCGCCCTTCCTCAGCCGTCCGCCCGCAGTGCTTCGATGGGATCGAGCTTCGCAGCGCGCATCGCCGGGTAAATCCCGAAGAAAAGCCCCACTGCCGTGGAAACACTCAAGGAAAGGATGACCGCGCTCATCGGCGTTCTCATGGGTATCGAAGTGGCCGCGCGCGCCGCCGCAACTAGTGCATACGCCAGACAAATTCCGATCAGCCCGCCCGTCGCCGCCAGCACCGCCGACTCCGTCACAAATTGCAGCACGATGTGGCGCCTTCTCGCTCCCAGCGACCGCCGCAGCCCGATCTCCCGCGTGCGTTCCGTCACGCTCGCCAGCATGATGTTCATGATCACGATTCCGCCAACCACCAGGAACACCGCCGTGAGCCCCACCGCCACCATGAACAGATTCCCGGTCAACGATTTCCAGAGCCCCATAATCGAGTCCGAGCCGATGATCCCGAAACTGTCCGGTGCGTCCCAGGGAGTGTGCCGCCACGCCCGCAATAGCATCCGCGCTTCGTCCTCGGAGGCCGCCATCATTTCCGCGTTCTGTGCCTGGATAAACAGCACGAGGGAATCTCGCTGCGTCCCCCATTCCTTGCTGTAGGTGCCGAGTGGGATATAAATGAAGTTATCCTGCGATTGCCCGAGCGCGCTCCCGATGACCGTGGCCACGCCAATTACTTCATAGCCGTGCGTCCCCGCGCGGATCGTTTTCCCGATGGGATCCACGTTGGAGAAAAACTTTTTCTCCACGTCCCCGCCGATGAAGCAGACCGGGGAATGGTGCGTCTCGTCCGCCTCCGTCAGGAACCTGCCCGAAGCCACGTTCACACTGCGCACCTCGGAATAGTTCGAGGTTACTCCCAGAATGTTTACATTCTCCAGCAGGTCGTTTCCGTAGCGTACATCCGAGTTTGTCCCGAGCAGCGCAGCCACCTGGCTGGCGGTCCGCATTCCGGCCTTTAGGTTTGTAAATTCTTCCGTGGTGACCAGCGGACGCTTTTGCGCCTTTACCCAAGCATCGTTGCTCGTGATGATCCCGAAGCGAGTCAGGACGTAAACGTTTGCGCCGAGATTCGCAATCTTGTCGGCCACATAGAAATTCAGCCCCGCCACCACGCTCATCACCGCCACCAGGGTGGTCACCGCCAGAATCACACCCAACAGCGTCAGGAAGCTCCGCAGCTTGTGCGCCCGCAGCGCATCCAGAGACAACCGCACCGTCTCGAGCATGGTGATCGCCACGCTTCGGAACCCGCCCAGCTTCAGGCCTGTACTGGCAGCCCGGGGCGCCATGCGCGGTATCGCGTTCAACCCGTCAATGGGAGTTACACCCAAACAGACCTCCAACCTTCCCTAGGTAAGACGAAATGCCCCGGCGGTTCGTTCCTTCTTGTATAGACGTGTGGAAGACTACTTTGATTTCAAAACCCGCGCCGAGTAGCCCTTACGCCCGGCTCAATCGCACGTCGGCCGCTCTGCGGTCGCAGCTTTAATTGTACCGTTTTCGAGGTGGAATCAGAGAAGAACTTGGCTCGCTGGGCCTGCAGAGATCGGTCCGCGAAGGAGGATGATATGCGTCGTATCTATGTTTATGGAATGTGCGGTGGCTTGAATTTGGGGTGAGTTGCCTGGTGGCCATACCCGATGGGTGGTTTCTGGTCTTGAATTTGGGGCAACTGGAAGCGAGTGGATGCTGATTCCCGCGTCGAGATATTTGAATGAACTACTGGGAGCGCAGCGCGACCATCGGATCAATTCGCGATATGCGGGCCGTTGGAACCGTGCATGCCGCGATACCAAAGGCCGAAACGGCGAGCGAAACCGCCAGAATCACCAGAGGATCGCCGCTGCTAACACCGAAGAGCAAACTGCTCATGGCCTTTCCCAATAACACAGCGCTGAAAATTCCTGCAATCAATCCGATTGCGATCGGCACTAAGCTCGTCTTTACAATCAAGCGGCGCAGCTCCGATGGGCTAGCTCCCAAAGCCATCCGGAGTCCCATTTCAAACCGGCGCTGCTCCACCGAATACGAAACAACGCTATAGATGCCCAGAGCGGCAAGAAAAAGCGCGCATCCCGCAAAGAGGTCCGCCAACAGCATCTGGAAACGCCGAGCCGCAACGGATTCTGAAACGATTTGTTCCATCGAACGGATACTCAGGATCGGGACGGTTGGATCGATTTTCCTGATTTCAATCCGGACGTCAGCAGCGATGTCTTTGGAGCTATCGGTTGATGTTCGAATCACAAGGGACGCGGCTATTGGGGTTTGAAGATCCCAATAGGGCAAATAGACCATTGAAATTGGGGGTTGATCCAGTCGAACGGTCCGAACATCTCCGACAACGCCAATCACCTCGGTCAAAGGCGCGCTGTCCGGTCCCGGGTGGAACTGCTTTCCGATGGGGTCTTCACCGGGCCAGACGAGCGCTGCGACCGTCCGGGATATAACGGCAACATTCCTTCCACGATCTCCCGCTTCAAAGAGGCGGCCTTCCATCAGCGGAATGCCGATGGATTCGAAGTAAGCTGGGCTGGTAAGCAGATAGTTGGCCATCAACTTCTCGTAATCTTGCGAAACGAGCCCGGGGACATTCACCACCAGCGTGTAAGCTTGTCCCTCGAGCGGTAATTTGCTCACCCAACCCGCGCTGCTGACGCCGGGAAGTCCGCGAAGCGCCGACTGAACTCGCTCGTAAAATTGCAAACGATCGCCGGTTTGAGAATACTTCTGAGGCGGGAGAGTGACGTCGGCTGTCAGCACCCTGTCCACGTCAAATCCCTTATCCACATGGAGAACACTGAGAAGGCTTTCCGTTAACGCGGCGGCAACAATCAATAACACCACGGTGAGTCCTACTTCGGCGCTTACCAGCGCGTGACGCAACCATAGGACCGACCGATCGCTCGAAGCTCTGCTTCCGCCAGACCTAAGCACTTCTTGCGGGTCCACCCGGGAGAGACGCCACGCGGGCAAAGCCGCGACCAAAACGCCCGTCAGCACCGATAGACCAAGAGCAAACAAGAATACGCGCGAATCAAGATGCACGTCCGCAAGCTTCGGCAGGTCGATCGGAGCGACAGTGACAAGCCAGCGCAGTGCGATTGCGGCGAATGCAATCCCGGCTATTCCGCCCGTCAAGGATAACGGCAATGTTTCCGCAACCATCAGCCATATCAGACGAGCGCGCGTGGCGCCTAACGCGCTGCGCACCGCCAAATCATGCATGCGGCCAGACGTTCGGGCTAGCAAAAGGCTCGCCAAGTTTACGCACACAATGAGCAGTACGGCCGCGACCGAGGCGAGCAACAACAGCAAACCGCGACGTGAAGAACCCAGGACTTCGGATTCAAGAGGTATGAGTTCCGGTTCCAACTCGATTTTCCGACCGCCGTTCTTGCCGGCTTCGCGCGCGATTCCCGCAAATACAATCCTTAGATCGGCTTGCGCTTGAATGGGACTGACCTTGGGTCTTAGGCGAGCGATTGCCGCAAACCGAAAATTCCCGAGAAGTGAAAACTGGCTGGGATCCAGCCCTAGCGGTTTGAAGAAACTAATTCTCCCGCTGAATTGGATTCTGGGACCGAGTTCGGCGCCTTTCGGAAACCGGAATGATCTCGGCAAAACTCCAACGACTTGATAGGACGAGCCATTTAGATCGATGGCTTTGCCAATGATCGAGGAGTCCGCGTGCAAATCATCACGCCAGAAGGAGTCGGTCAGTATCACCACCTGATCGTGGCCGGGCCGATCCTCCTCGGGGAAAAAGTTCCTGCCGAGTTCCGGACGCACGCCCAGGACATCCAGCAGATTTGCTGATGCGCGCACCCCGTCGATCTCTTTGGCTTCCCCGAAAGACGTAGAGTCCATGGAAAGCGGTTCGGCAACTGCCATTTGCTCAAAGGAATTGGTTTGGCGCCGCCAGAGATCGAAGTTGCGCAGATTCGCCGGCCACGAGCCGTTTGAACGGCCCATCATGGGAACGATTTCGCGAATAAGGTAAAGCTTCTGTGGTTGCCGATAAGGCAGAGGCCGGAGCAAGACACCGTCCACCATCGAAAAAATAGCGGTATTCGCGCCGATGCCGAGCGTCAAAATCAAGATCGTCACGAAGCTGAATGCCGGTTGTTTGCCAATCAAGCGAAATCCAGAACGTAAATCATTCCAGAATGTCAGCACGGCTGGCTCCTTTTCCTTGTGATGGCGCACGGCTGGGGGAGCTGTATCCGCTATTTACAAGACTGCGCTTGGTTGCGATGGACAAAGTGTTCGCGGTTTCGCGGCAAGTTCGAACTTGCATATACAAGATCCGCCGGCCTGACCGACCGCAACGCGCGAGGTCTTATCCTCTCGGCAGCCATTGCCGGAACTAATCTTCAACCCTGGAATGAGTTCCAGGGTCAAGCGAATTCTGCTGGGATCGGCCGGCATGGAATCACCGGCGCCCCGCCCTCGGTGGTCCGCCGCTCGCCGGAAAACTCCGCCATCACCCGGCGCAAAAAATGCGCTTCAAACTCCAACTGCGACTGGTTACACTCTGTCATTAGAAAGGCCGCCCTTCTCTTGGCATCGACTACGCCTAGACAACGCAGTTATGCCTGAGATGACGGCCTTTTTCTACCTCAAATCAATCCTCTTTGCTCAATCCTCGTGAGAAATCCGGGCTAGAGCATAACTATCCAGAGAGTCCATCTGCTATTGATGCTTTGACAGCCGCCAGCGCATTTCAGGGCGCGGACGGTGTACAACAATTGTGTGCCCCGGCGAATCAAACAAAGGTACACGATTGCGGCTGACTTGCCACTCCGAGCCATGTCTAGATGCTCCTTTGTTCGAATCGCGATAGTGTCTCTCGCTCTTGGCGCGAGCGCCGCGGCGCAATCGGTCGTTCCGGATTCCATACCAACGATTGGTCCGGCGAAACCCGGTCTCTTCGACCGCGTCATTTCCAACCAGCGGAAAAGCGAAGAAGCCATGGAGGTTTACGAGCGCATCGAACGCCTCGAAGTCCGTAAGAATCCCAGCGATCCAGCGCCCACCTCGCTGAAAATCAATCGCGTGATTCCTTCGGGTACCGGCATGGACCGGATCCCGGTCGGCCCTGACGGTCTGCCCACGGACGCCGCCGCCTATCG
The DNA here is from genome assembly GCA_041495565.1 of Candidatus Acidiferrum sp. GTDB lineage: Bacteria > Acidobacteriota > Terriglobia > Acidiferrales > UBA7541 > Acidiferrum. The sequence goes on along the minus strand of JBGQCW010000071.1, from coordinate 438 downwards.
CTCCGAGCTCGAAAAACTGGCAAAGGTGCTTGAGCTCGTCGTGGGCAACAGCCGTTCCCAGCGCGACGCGCTGGAAAAATATGCCAAGAAAAGGAAGGAGCGGAATGATCTCATCAACTCCACACGGAATGCCTTCCTTTATACCTTCGTCGCCCGCGAGCCGCGCGGCGAGCGCATGCTTTCCAAGTACACCATGGAGCACAACCCGGCTTTCAAACCCACTTCGCGCTTCACTTCCGTCTTCACCAAAGTTCGCGGATTCATCTGGATCGATGAAGAGTCCGGCGAGCTCGCGCGCATCGAAGGCGAAGTCACCGAAGATATTGCCATCGGCCTGTTTCTCGGAAAGATTTACAAAGGCAGCCACTTCATGCAGGAACGCTACGAGTTCATCCCCGGGCTATGGCTCTCCAGCTTTACGCAATACGATTTCGACGG
>JBGQCW010000070.1:0-8359 GCA_041495565.1 Candidatus Acidiferrum sp. | reverse complement strand
GCGCACGCCGGATACACTCGGGCCCAGCACGTTGAACAGGGTTTCTCGCAAACGATCGCTCGTGGGACGAAGGGCGAGGCCCTTGAGGCTTTTCAGGATGCGGCTGCGGTAGGTTCCGGCGATGACGCGCATGAGTGCAGTTATTAGTGGTCAGTTCTTAGATTTTAGTCAAGGCAGAAGGCTGAGACGGAAAGAGGCAATCGGACGATCTGGCTGCAACTCATTGCCAGAGAAGGACTTTTTCCGGCAGGGCGAGGCAAATTTGGTTTGCGCGGCAAACTAGTTTGCGGAGTGCCTAATTTTGGTTTGCAAGGCAAACTAGTCTGCGTTGCAGACCAAAATCGCTAGTGAGTTAAAACTGCGTCGTCAACCAATGCGGGCGAGATGGTAGCGGCGCTGCCATTCGGCAGGGAGCAGGCGCAAGATGCTTTGGAGAGATTCGTTTTGACCGGAATCGCCGGCTAGAGCGAAGGCCTCGCGGCGGGCGAGTTCGAGCAGCTCGCGGTCGCGCAGGGGATTGGCGATGTGAAATCCGAGGTCTCCGGACTGGCGTGTGCCGAAGAATTCGCCGGGGCCGCGGAGTTGCAGGTCGGTTTCGGCAATTTCGAAACCGTTCGAAGTGCGCACCAGGGTTTCCAGCCGCGCGCGGGCTTCGTCGGTCATGCGAATGGGCGCGACCAGGATGCAATGAGACTTCTCCGCTCCGCGGCCGATCCGGCCGCGAAGCTGGTGGAGCTGTGAAAGACCAAAGCGCTCCGCATGCTCGATCACCATCACGGTGGCGTTTGGCACGTCGACGCCGACTTCCACGACCGTTGTCGCCACAAGGATTTGCGCCTCATTCTTCCGGAAGCGTTGCATGACGTCGTCCTTTTCTTCGCTGGAGAGACGCCCGTGCAACAGGCCGAGCTTCAGTTTTGGAAAAACGTCTTTCGAAAGACGTTCGTATTCTGCGATGGCCGCTTTCAGTTCGAGTTTGGACTCTTCGATGACCGGATAAACGACGTAGCACTGGTTCCCGGCCGCAACTTCGCGGCGCAGAAATTCCCAGACGCCGGGGAGATGCGGCTCCGAGGTAATGCGCGTGGTGATGGGTGTGCGGCCCGGCGGCAGCTCGTCGAGAACGGAAACGTCCAGGTCGCCATAAAGGGTGAGCGAAAGCGTGCGCGGAATCGGCGTCGCCGTCAGCACCAAGACGTGCGGCGCGTGGCCGTGCGCCGCGGCTTTATCCATCAGGCGCTTGCGCTGGAGAACGCCGAAGCGGTGCTGCTCATCAATGGCCACGAAGCCGAGCCGCGCAAATTCGACGTTGTCTTCGATCAGCGCATGCGTGCCGATAACGAGCTGCGCTTCGCCGGAGCGAATGCGTTCGAGGGCCGCAGTTTTCTCGGAAGCCTTGAGACCGCTGATCAGCAATTCCACGCGATAATCTGTTCGAGAGAGGATACGCCGAGCGGAAAGGAAGTGCTGCACGGCGAGAATTTCCGTCGGCGCCATCAGCGCCGCCTGCGTGCCGTTTTCGATGGCAATCACGGCGGCTTGCAGGGCGATGATGGTCTTGCCGCTGCCCACGTCGCCCTGCAGCAGGCGATTCATCGGGGCCGGCTTCTCCAGGTCCGCCGCGATTTCGGCGAGGACGCGCTTCTGGGCCGTCGTCGGCTTGAAGGGCAGGATGCGCTTCAGCGCTTCACGCACGGTGTCTTCCCGAACGCGGAAAGCGATGGCGTTTTCTCTGCGCGTGACCTGGCGATCCAGCGCGAGGCTGAGCTGATACAGAAAAAGCTCTTCAAAGATCAGCCGCTGCTGGGCGGGAGAACGGAAGGTGTTCAGCGCTTCCAGGTTTTCCCCGGGCTCCGGAAAGTGCGTATGAATCAGCGCTTCCGCGCGCGAAGGATAGCCCAGCCGCGCGCGCAAAGCCTCGGGCAAGAGATCCGGCATCTTCGGATCGATGAGCTGCACCGCGGCATACATGGCGCGGCGAATCGCGCGCGAACCGAAGGAGCCGATGGCTTCGTAGATCGGAACGATGCGTCCCACTTCCGTGGAATCCATCCCCTCGCCGCTCAGCGTTTCAATTTGCGGATTGACCATTTCCAGCCGCGCGGGCCGCAGCTTATCGATTTCCGCTTTGCCGTGAAGGATCAGCAACTGGCCGGGCTTCAAACGCCCTTCGAGATAGCCGCCGTGAAAAAACTTGCATGGCAGCGAGCCGCCCGCGTCGTCCTGCACGAGCAGGTGATAAATGGCGTCGCGACCGCGCATGCTGCGGATCGCCTGTCCGCTCATCACGCGCGCGCGAATGGTGTACGTGCCATTCGGCTGGATGTCTTTCACTTTGGAAAAATGAATGCGGTCTTCATAGCGGAACGGCAGGTACCCAAGCAGATCTTCGAGCGTGTAGATGCCGCGTTGCGCGAGAAGTTCGGCGCGCTGCGGGCCGACGCCCTTGATCATGCGGACTTCGGTGCTGAGGCTCATCGTCATTTTTTTAGTGCGGCCGCCGAGCGGCCAATTGAGAGTACGGCCGCAAAGCGGACGATGACATCTTCTGCTTTATATCATTGGTGCAAAGTGAATTGCCTTCCACTGATGCCGCGATAATTTAAGTGCGCTGCTGCCTGCTGAGGCGATTCAAAGTGCACTTATTATACTTGAGCCGCTCAAGCATATTAAAGGAAAAATGGAAAAATGAGCCATCTTTTTTCCATCTTTTTGTCAGTTATACATCTCCGAATGATTCTGGTAGTTGTTCCTCGGCAGGGGAATCAAACTCCTTGAGGCCAAATGTATTTGGTGCGGTCTTGATGAAGATTTCCTGTTTACGGGCGTAGTTGGACAGGGAACCTCCCAATGAGACTTTACTCTTCTTGTCGACGGTTTTTCCAATTGCCGTCAGTAAGTCATTTATATGCAATGGTTTACCGGACTTTCTTATAGCATCCCTCGCTTTCGAGAGTGCGGTTCCCGGCCTTAGATCAGTTCCAGAGATAGCATCATTGCTGGCCGCATCTCGCGGTATGAATTTCAGGGAATCTTGAAGGGCTTGGAGATATGACTTTGCGTCCCTTAGCTGCAGTTCCAGATCCGCAATCTCTTGCTGCTTTTTTGTGATTCTTCGTTCAAAGTCCTGCCTAATGCCCATGATTCCGTGCCGCCTTTCTCGTCAGTCCGGAGCGTGATGGAAATATAGCACAAAATGGAAAACATGGAAATAGTGTGTGGTATGATTCCTCCCAGAGAGGCGCAAACAGGGGTACTCCGATGGACAGCGTAAACAATCAATTGGACGGCCTAAGGAAGATTCACTCCAACCAGAGTGAATTTTGGATGGCACGCGATTTGATGCCTGTTTTGGGCTATTCGAAGTGGGACAACTTCCAGGCTGTGATAAGCAAGGCAAAGATGGCGTGTGAGAGTGCTGGAATTGATCCGAACAACCACTTTCTTGATATCAAGAAGCCGGTTCCGAGTGGAAGTGGCACGATGACAGAAAAGGCGGATTGTTTTCTATCTCGCTACGCGTGTTACTTGGTTGCAATGAATGGTGATACTTCCAAACCACAGATCGGGATGGCACAAACATATTTCGCTGTTCAGGCGAGAAGACAAGAGGTTTTTGATGAACTGACCGAGGCAGAAAAAAGGATCGAGGTTCGAGACCGGGTTAAGCAGCATAATAAACAGCTTAACGCCGCCGCTAAGAGGGCCGGAGTAGTTAGCAAGATGTTTGGGATCTTTCACGACGAGGGATACCGGGGATTGTATGGAATGAGCCTTGCCGAGATCAAGAGCAAGAAAAATATACCGGAGTCGGAGACCGTGCTTGATTACGCCGGACGTGTGGAATTGGCAGCTAATGATTTCAGAATCACACAGACAGAACAGAAGTTGACCGTGGAGAACATTCAAGGTCAACAGGCTGCCATCAATGTGCACCACGCGGTAGGCCGTCAGGTTCGGGAAACCATAAGGAAAATAGGAGGGCCGATGCCAGAGAATCTTCCGCCTGAACTACACATCAAGAAGCTGAAGGCATCACGAAAAAAACAAAAGAAACTCACCGAATAGGTTTTCGCTTCCACCGTGCCTGTGCGGCCTTTCTCGCAATCTGCTTTCGTTTATTGGCGGACAATTTAATGGCTCTGGCCTTCCCACCTTTGAGGCCGCCCTTTCTTCCGATCTGGGCGAAGTATTCCGAAAGCGGGGAGCGGGACGACAACCGCTCTTGCTCTTCTGTGGATAGCCGGACGATTTCAGCGGCTCTTTGGTTCACATCTATGGGCAGTTTGCTTGAGCGCCTCATGTACAGAAGTGTCACAGAGTGTGCGCTCGGCGTCTAGCCTGTCTCAAAATGAAATTGAGTCACTACCCAGCAGACGCGAAACTTGCATCCCTGCCGCACGTATCGTTAGAGTGAGGAATCCGCACCCATCGGTTCGGGGAGGTATTCGTGGCCGGAGATCGTCTGACGGGTTCCGATAAGCGCGCGCTGCTGTTTTGGGTAGTTCTTGGAATCCTTGGAGCGATGTTCGCGTACAAGTATTTCTTCCGCGCCTTTCCCGAAGCTTCGGTCAATTTTCAAGTTTCCCGCGAAGAAGCGCTGACGCGCGCGCAGAAATTCGTCAGCGGCCTCGGCGAGGATGTTAGCGGCTACCAATCCGCAATCGTTTTCAATGTGGACGACAACGCCAAAGTCTATCTGGAGCGCGAACTTGGCTTGCAGCAAGCCAACCACTTGATGTCTTCGGAGCTGAATATCTGGTTCTGGGACGTACGCTTTTTCAAACCGCGGCAGGAAGAGGAATTCAAGGTTTGCGTCAGCCCCGCAGGGCAGATTGTGGGTTACGACCACAAGATAGAAGAGTCGCGCGCTGGGCCGGCGCTGGACCGCGCCACCGCTCAAGCCACCGCGCAAGGTTATCTCAGCGCGAAACTCGCAATCGATCTGAGCGCATGGGATCTCCTTGTTGAGGAAGCAAACTCGAAAAAGCTGCCGAACCGCCTCGATTGGTCCTTCACCTGGGAAAAGCACGGCTTCCGCGCGAAAGACGCGCCTTATCGGCTACGAGTCACTTTGCAAGGCGACAAAGTCGGCGGCAGCGAAGAGTTTTTGCACGTCCCCGAGGCCTGGGAACGCAGTTACAAGAGACTCCGCGCTGGAAACGACACGCTCGCCCTGGTCTTCCTGCTTCCTTATGTCTTGCTACTGGGAATCGCCGTCTGGCTGGGAATTCAGTTCACCAAGAGCGGGAAAACGGTCTGGGGCCCAGCGATCAAGCTCGGGTTGCTGGCCGCGGTGATGTTGTTCCTCCAGGCCCTGAATGACTGGCCGCTCTGGGGAGCGCAGTACGACACGAAAGCGTCGTACGCCAGCTTTCTTCTGCTGCAAATTGGACGCGCGCTGCTGTTTGCCGCTGCAACGGCGCTCACCATCACGCTGGTCCTGCCCGCGGCGGAGCCGCTCTATCGCAGTTCGCAGCCGGACCAACTGAGCTTGCGGCGGGTTTTCACCATGCGCGGGTTGCGTTCGAAAGAGTTTTTCTCCGCCTCCGTTGTGGGGTTGTGCCTCGCGGCCGCGCACATTGGCTTCCTTGTGGCCTTCTACCTTGTCGCCACTCGCCTGGGGGCGTGGGCGCCGCAAGAGGTGAATTATTCGGACAGCGTGAATACGGCGTTCCCCTGGATTTCGGGGGTCGCCATTGGGCTGCTCGCTTCCCTGAACGAGGAGTTCACCTTCCGGTTGTTTGCCATCCCGTTTTTCATGCGCGTTACGCGTTCGCGGTGGGTCGCGGTGATCGTTCCGGCTTTTCTTTGGAGCTTTCTACACAGCAACTATCCGCAGGAACCGGCGTACATCCGCGGGATCGAAATAGGAATCATCGGAATCGTTGCGGGAGTGGTGATGTTGCGCTGGGGTATCATCGCGACGCTCATCTGGCATTACACGGTGGATGCATCACTGGTCGGCTTGCTGCTGATCCGTTCGAATAGTCTCTACTTCAAAATATCAGGCGTGGTCGTGGCCGCTGCGGCCCTCGCGCCACTGGTCTTTGCCTGCATTTCGTATCTGACTCGCGGCGAATTCGAATCCGATGAAGAGTTGCTCAATCGCGCGGAGCGCGCGCCGGAAATCGATCTCGCCAGCGAGCCCGCGGTCGCAACTTCCGAAGCCAGAGCGAGCGGCTACAAGGCGCTCGCGCCGAGCACGATCGCCTTCCTGGCCGTTTGCCTGCTTGCGGGAGGCGTGCTGGTGTGGCGCGGGAAGTCACCGTCCATTGGCGAATACCTGAAACTCTCCGTCAATGCGCGCACGGTCCGCGCGCGCGCCGACCAGATCGTACGGGAGCGGGGCCTCGATCCAAATTCGTATTACCACGCCACCGTCTTCGCCGACATTGCCGATCCGGTTGCGAACGAATATCTGCGGCAGCGCATCGGCATTGCGGGAGTGAATGCGATTTATTCCTCGCGCGTTCCGGCGGCGCTCTGGCGCGTGCGCTATTTCCGCGACAGTCAGCCGGAAGAGTTCGCCGTCATCCTGCGGCCCGACGGGTCGCTGCACTCGGTGCGGCATACGCTCGCGGAAGAAACGCCGGGCGCTTCGCTCACCGAGGAAGAAGCCGTGGCACGCGCGGAAAAATTCCTCCGCGAACAGAAGAAATTCGATCTGAAAGACTGGACGCTGGTGGAAAAGGAATCGGAAAAGAAGCCGCATCGCGTCGACCACACACTGACCTGGGAGCAGGCCGCGCCGCTCGATCCAGTACAAGTCTCCTCTGCGAACACCAACGATCACGCGCATGCGCGCATCGACGTACAAGTTTTAGGCGACGAAGTCACAAACTATCGCACGTACATCAAGATTCCCGACGACTGGCGGCGCAAACAAGAAGAACTCTCGCTGTTTCGAACGATCTTCAGCTACGTAGTCCCCATTCTCTTCTTCGCGGGCCTCGGCCTCACCGCGCTGATCATCTTGCTAAAAAACCTGAAATCAGAAGCCGCGCGATCGATTCCCTGGAGGCGTATTGGGTCTTGGTCGATGTGGGGGCTTTGCGGATATCTTTTGGTCTTCACGCTCGGCAACCGGATTCCCAGCTTTTTGAACGCCTACAATACGGCTATTCCACTCAAGATAATGTTTGGGGGAATTGTGATCGGCGCGCTGCTTGGCGCGCCTCTCTATTTCGGCGGAATCGCGCTGCTCTTCGGCATGGCGTGGTATTTCGCCACTCGGGCATTCGGTGCAGATCGACTGCCGGGCAGAGCCGGCATGCCCGCCGGCTATTATCGCGACGCCCTCTGGATCGGTTTGGGAGGAGCCGCAGGGCTCCTCGGATTGGAACGCCTCCTCGCGTCCGCTTCGACGCACTGGCCAACGGTGCATCGCTCACTTGATGCGTCGTTCGGGATGGACTTCGACGCCCTGCTCCCCGTCGCGGCGATTCTCGGAGGAACGGTGCTTCGCAGTCTCCTTCTGACCGGGCTGGTCACGGCGATTGCTGCATTCCTAGCCGCGCAAGTGCGCCAACCTTGGCTTCGCATTTTGCTCTTACTATTGGGAGCTCTGGCCCTCGTCGGCGGAGGATGGGGCAGCCCAGCTGATCTTGTGAAACAATTCCTCGCGCGTCTGATTCTGTTGGGAGTTCTCGCATTCGGGGTGCAGCGCGTGATGCGCTTCAATATTCTCGGCTGCCTTCTCATCGTCGCGGGAACTTCGCTGTTCGGCGGCGCAGCCGAGCTGCTGGCACAGCCGGATTCGTTCTATCGAGCGAATGGCTATGCGGTCTTGTTGATGCTGGTACTGCTCTACGCCTGGCCGTTGGCCGCCTGGCGCCTGCGCGGAGCGAACGCGGCCGGCTGAGGACACCGGATTTGCAACGGCCGCTTGGACAAACCTCCTTTTGGAGGGTTGTCTCTTCCCGTTTTCTGAAACAAAACCCGCAGATTCCCCGTTGATATAGTGGGAAGCGATGCTCACCCAAGAGCTATCAATCCGTCCAAATTGGGTGGTCGCGTGATTCTCCGCGTTTGGCCAGATGCCGGGATTTGAGCTAAGGTGTTGTTTTATAAGCGGCAACGCCTCCATACGCGAAGAGAAAGCGAAATATGCCGCTTCCCAGATGGGCTTTGGCCGATGATAACGGTTGCTCGGGCAGCATCGACGCTGCCCTAGCTTCGGTGACCTCTTTGCCCAACCTAGATGAGCGGGCACTGGTGGCGCAAGCGCAAACGGGTGACCGTGGCGCTTTCGAGGAACTGGTTCGCCGTTTCGACCGCGATGTCCTGCGCCTCGCCCTGAATCTCATGAAGCGGCCCGAGGACGCCCGGGACGTCTATCAAGAAGCTTTCCTCAAAG
>JBGQCW010000069.1:0-8504 GCA_041495565.1 Candidatus Acidiferrum sp. | reverse complement strand
GGTGCTCGTTTTTGTTTCTCCTGGATTCCTCCAGACCACGATTCAGTCTGAGGCTTCGGAGATGGTGGATCGCGCGACGCGTGCGAATATCGTGATTAACACGATCGATGCGCGCGGCCTCTATGCGCCGGACTTGATGGGGGACATTGCCAATCCTTCGCGGGACGCGCTCCGGACCGCGGGTTTCAAGACTTCATATCGCGTGGCCGCGCAGTCCGCGCAAGAGGATGTTCTCGCCCAGTTGGCCGATGGAACGGGCGGCACATTTTTTCACAGCCGCAACGACGTGGATGAAGCCATGCGGCAGGCAGGGGCGGCGCCGGCATTCTCCTACTTGTTGGGATTTTCTCCGCAGAACCTGAAAATCGACGGGCGCTACCACGCGCTGAAGGTCTCACTCACGAACAAGGAAAAATTCAACATTCAGGCGAGGCACGGATACTACGCGCCGCGGTCGATCGTTGATCCCGCGGAGGCCACAAAAGAGGAGATCCGGGAAGCGTTGTTCTCGCAGGAGGAGATCCGCGACCTGCCGGTTGAATTGCAAACGCAGTTTTTCAGGAAAGATGAGGCGGAGGCGCGCCTCGCGGTATTGACGCGGCTGGATGTGAAGGGGATGCACTTCCGCAAGGCGGAAGGGCGCAATAACGATAAATTAACCATCGTTACCGGAATCTTCGATGAGAATGGAAACTACATTACGGGCGGCGAGAAGATTGTAGAGATGAGATTGCTGGACACGACGTACGACAGGCTGAGTCATTCGGGTTTCACGGTGAAATCGAGTTTTGACGTGAAGCCGGGGACTTATCTGGTGCGGCTCGTCGTGCGCGATTCCGAAGGCGCGCAGATGGCGGCTCGGAATGGGGCTGTGGTCATACCTTACTAGGTCTAGGCGGTTTAAGTGGAGGAGCTTATGAGTACACTGAAAAACTACAAGCGGAGAGTTCGACTCGCTTCGTGGTTTGCCGCTGGCTTGGTGTGCGTGATCCCCGCTCCTTCGCGTGCGCAAGGGCAGCCCGTGCCGCCACCTCCCCAGGCGGCTGAGCCGCCGCCCGGGGTGATGATCAAGAAGGAATCGAAACTGGTGCTCGTGGATGCAGTCGTGACGGACAAGAAGGGAGTTTACGTTCACGACCTGACGCAGAATGACTTCAAGGTCTTCGAGGACAACAAGGAACAGTCGGTTTCGGCTTTTTCCGCGGGTGTGGATGCGGCGACGCAGGCGAACGGGCAGCGGCGGTATCTGATTCTGTTTTTCGATAATTCCACGATGGCGGCGCCAGATCAAATCCAGGCACGGGGCGCGGCGAAGAAGTTCATTGAGGCCAACGCGGGGCCGGATCGCATGATGGCGGTGGTGGATTTTGGAGGCTCGCTGCGAATCGTACAGAATTTTACGGCGAACGCGGACTTGCTGCGCGCCGCAGTTTCCGGAGTGAAAAGCTCTTCGGTTGATCCGAACGCGCCATCGCCGGACGCGACGGTTACGGTGGCGTCGACAGGCCTCTCTTCACTGGGCAACGCCGAGGCGGACTTTGGCGCGCGGAGCATGCTACTTGCGGTGCGAAGCTTGGCGAAAAACCTGAGGAGCGTGCCGGGCCGAAAAATGGTTGTGCTGTTCTCCGGCGGATTCCCTCTAACAACGGAAAATCAATCGGAACTGACCGCAACAATCGATGCTTGCAACAAATCGAACGTGGCGGTGTACGCGCTGGATGCGCGCGGGCTGGTGGCAACCGTCCCGAGTGGGAGCGCGATGAAGCATGCCCCTGCGGGAAAGATGCGTGCTGTTTCGAATCGCCCGGCGAAACGGAAGACTTCCGTGCGACCGCGGATTCTGCTGGCGGCCTACCCTGCGAGTGCCTTGCCTGACCCGCAGCGGCCAGGAGGCGGTGGTGGAGGTGCAGGGGGCGGCGGTGGTCGGCCGGGTGGTGGCGGCGGGGGGATTGGTGGCGGCGGAGGAACCGGTGGAGGTGGCGGACGCGGCGGTGGAGGTACGGGCGGTGGTGGAACGGGCGGCGGAGGTACGGGCGGTGGGGGTAAGGGAGGCTCCGGCGGCACTGGAGGTGGCGGCGGCAAGGGTGGCGGCACTGGAGGTGGCGGAGGCAGCCGCGGTGGTGGAGGCTCTCCCGTCTCCAATTACAACAACTCTCCCTACAACCAGCCGCGGACGATCGTGCCGCAGTTCCCGGCTTCGGCTTCGACGAACCAGCAGATTCTTGCTGCGCTTGCGGAAGGAACCGGAGGATTCACGATCTTCAACACAAACGATCTGCTGGGAGGGCTGGAGCGCATCGGGCGCGAGCAGAGTGAATTCTACGTCCTGGCATACGTACCGGTGGACACACCGGAAGGGAGTTGCCACACGCTGAAAGTGAAATTGAATCGCGGCGGCCTGAATGTTCGATCGAGGAGCGGATACTGCAACACGAGGACGACAAACGCCCTCGAGGGCAAGCCGCTCGAGAAGCAGCTCGAATCGCACGCGGCGGGCTCCCAGGCAGGATCGATTCATGGGGCGCTACAGGCGCCGTACTTCTACACCGCGCCGAATACGGCGCGTGTGAACCTGGCGATGGAGATTCCATCGGACGGAGTGCAATTCAATAAGGAAAAAGGGAAGTATCACGCGAACTTGAACGTGCTCGGAATTGCGTACCGGCCCGATGGAACGGTCGGAGCGCGATTTAGCGATACCGTCAACCTGGACCTGGAAAAGGACGATTGGAAAGAGTTTACCAAGGCGCCGTATCACTACGAAAACCAGTTCGATGCCGCACCGGGCACGTACAAGCTCACCGTAGTTTTGAGCGCCGGCGGCGATGCGTTCGGCAAGTTCGAAACACCGCTGACGATTGATGCCTACGACGGGAAGCACTTCAATCTTAGCGGACTGGCACTGACCAATTCCACGCAGAGGCTGAGCGATATCCCGACCGGTCTGGATTCTGCGTTACTTGAGGATCGCACACCGCTGGTTGTGAAGGGCATGCAAATCATTCCGTCGGGGACCAACCGCTTCAAGCGTACCGACATCGTGAGTCTCTACACGGAGATCTATGAGCCGCTGCTGGCATCCGCGGACCCGCCGCAGGTTGGGATGGCGTACCGCATTTTCGAACGCCCCAGCGATAAGCAATTATTCTTCACCGGTGTTCTGCGCGCCGATGATTTCATCCAGAAGGGCAATCCGGTGATTCCCATCGGATTGAAGGTGAAGGTGGACGACCTGAAGCCTGGCTCTTACCGCTTACTGTTGCAGGCGGTGGATAGCGCAAAAAATAATGCGCCGAACCGATTCGTGGATTTTGACATCACGGAATAAATCGCTGCGGATCAATCGGCGGCATCTCGGAGCCTCCTAATCGAAGAGTCTTCCGGTGCTGGTGACGTTATTTCCGGAGATAGTTGGACTGAGAGGAGTCTGCCACCTTACTGTACGTCGTTTCCTGCCTGTAGGTTCGTCTGTGGTAAGCATTCGACACACTTCTGGACTTCCGCAACTTCCTGGCTTTGGCAGGGTTATTGTGTGAATGGCAGTCCATTCGCGGAGTATGCTCGCGGTCAGGAGTGTGTCATGAGGCTGCAAAAGCGCCCCGCCTCGCCCTCTTATCTGAAAATTTCAGCGACGCCGAGGTCTTTCGTCGCTGCCGTTCTCTCTTTTGCATGCGTGATTTCGCTCGGCATGGACACGTCCGCCTTCGCCGCGAATTCCACGGCTGCAAGAGACACTTCGCTTCCGCTCAGGGCAAGCAAGAAGCCAAAGCAGGACGCTTCGCTCAAAGGACTGCCGATCACCGAGCTCAGCCCCGATGAAGCGATTCTTCATGCGCTGAATCGCCTCGCATACGGTCCGCGTCCCGGCGATATGGAACGCGTGCGGCAGATGGGCCTGGCCAAGTGGATCGATGAGCAACTGAACCCCGGGTCCATCGATGACAAGGCGCTGGAAGCGCGTCTACAGAACTACGCGACTCTCCGGCTGTCCACCGCGAAATTGATCGATGAATATCCGCAACCCAAACAGGCGGAAAAGCAAGCCGAGAAACAGGCCCAGGCGCGGGCACAGCAAGAACAACGCCGTGCAGATGCGGCCGCGGGGATCGTCGAAAAGGAAATGCAGGCTTCACAAGGGCAGAGCGCCACTTCCGATACCCCCGCTCCGACTCCTGTTTCTGCGCCGCAATCCTCGCCTGACAATGCAAACACGCCGGCCCCGATGAAGATGGAGCAATCTCGCGGCAAGCTCGCGGCAAATGGCGTGGGGAAGCGCGACGTGCTCGGAGGGGGCGACCCGAATAATTTTCCGCGCGCCATCGCGGACGATAGTAAGAGGCCGCAGCGCGTGGTGGCCGAGCTGGGGATGGCCAAAATGACCCGCGCCATTTACAGCGAACGCCAATTGCAGCAGGTGATGGATGATTTCTGGTTCAACCATTTCAACGTGTTCGCCGGCAAAGGTGAGGACCGCTACTACCTGACTTCCTACGAACGCGACGTGATTCAGCCGCGCGCCCTGGGAAAGTTCAAGGACCTGCTAACCGCGACGGCGAAAAGTCCGGCGATGCTTTTCTATCTGGACAACTTCCTGAGCGCCGATCCACGGGCCGCGCAGCGCCAGGCGGCGGAACGCGCGATGCGCCAACAGAGGCGCCGCGGACGATTTGGCGGACCAGCGCCGTCCGCGAATCCGCAGCAAGCCGCAAAGAAAAATGAGCGGGGGCTGAACGAAAATTACGGGCGCGAATTGATGGAATTGCACACCCTCGGTGTGGACGGCGGTTACACGCAGAAGGACGTCACCGAAGTGGCGCGCTGCTTCACCGGCTGGACGATTGACAAACCGAGGCAATACGCGGATTTCAGATTCGACGACCGGCTGCACGACCCAGATCCGAAGTACGTGCTGGGAAAGAAGATTCACGCCGGCGGGATGAAAGATGGCGAGCAAGTGATTGAAATGCTCGTGCATCATCCGAGCACGGCGAAATTCATTTCGACCAAGCTGGCGCGGCGTTTTGTTTCGGACACTCCACCGCCATCACTTGTGAACCGCATGGCGGAAACATTCAAATCCAGCGACGGCGATATCCGCGCGGTGCTGAAGACGATGATCTGGTCGCCGGAGTTCTGGTCGCGCGATGCGTACCGCGCGAAGATCAAGACGCCGTTCGAGCTGGTGGTTTCCGCGGCACGCGCCGCAGGCTCGGACGTAGACACACCGTTGCCGCTGGTGCAGTGGGTTGGGCGAATCGGCGAGCCGCTCTATCAATGCCAGCCGCCGACCGGCTACGCCGACAAGGCGGAAGCCTGGGTGAACACCGGCGCGCTGCTGAACCGGCTGAATTATTCGCTGGCTCTGGCGGGAAACAAGATGCGTGGCGCGCGGACCGACGTGGCTTCTCTCCTGGGCGTGGATTCGTCGACGGATCCGAGAGTGGCGCTGGACCGCGCCGTGCAGATATTCCTGGGCGGGCAGGCAGGGCCGACGACGGTCGAAACGCTGGAGAAGCAGCTCGAAAATCCGCAAGTGCTGCAGGCCAAGCTCGATGATCCACGAAAGCAAGTGGATCTCGGCGTGGTTGCAGGGCTCGTGCTCGGCGCGCCGGAATTTCAGAGAAGGTGAGAGGTCGCGATGAGTTACAAATGCTGTGAGGGCGTGCGAGGGCTGAAATTTTCGCGGCGCTATTTCTTGAAGCAGGGCGGCGTGGCCATGGTGGGCCTAAGCGCGATGCCGGCGTTCCTGCAGCGCGCCGTAGCGGCCACGCCAATGCCGAACAGAAAACAGCTCGTTGTGCTCTTCCAGCGCGGCGCGGCGGATGGATTGAATATCGTTGTGCCCTTCGGCGAGTCGAATTACTACCGCCTGCGCCCTTCGATTGCGATTCCTCAGCCAAGGCCTGGCGGCGGAGATGCGGCGATCGACCTTGATGGATTTTTCGGATTGCACCCGAGCCTCGCACCGCTTGAGCCGCTATTTCACAAGAATCAGCTTGCGATTGTGCACGCCGCAGGGTCGCCCGATCCGACGCGCTCGCATTTCGATGCACAGGACTTCATGGAATCCGGGACGCCGGGCTTGAAATCGACCGAAGACGGCTGGCTGAATCGCACGCTGGAGACGGTTCCAGAAGAGGAAGCTTCGCCGTTCCGGGCCGTGGCGATGGGGCCGAACCTCCCGCGTATGTTGCATGGGGGCGCTCCGGCCATCGCGTTGCCGGACCTGAAGCAGTTCAAGGTGATGGCGCAAGCTCCGGGCATGAGCCAGGTGGTGGAAGGCGGCTTTGAAGCGATGTACGCGCAGACGGTGGACCACGCTTTGCACGGCACGGGCATGGAAACGTTTGAAGCCATCGATCTTCTGCGCAAAGCCGACCCGAGCAAATATCAACCGGAAAACGGCGCGCAATATCCGACGAGCCGGCTTGGGCAAAGCTTGCAGCAGATTGGGCAGCTCCTCAAAGCCAACATCGGTGTGGAAGTTCTGTTTGTAGATTGCGGCGGCTGGGACAACCACGTCAACGAAGGTGGCGTGCAGGGGCAGCTCTCGAATTTACTGAAAGATTTGGGTTCCGGCCTTGCGGCATTTCATCAGGACATGGGCGACCGAATGCAAGACATTGTTGTGGTGACCATGAGCGAGTTCGGGCGCACGGCGAAAGAAAACGGCAACCGCGGCACCGACCACGGCCACGCGAACTGTATGTTCCTCATGGGCGGCGACGTCAAGGGTGGACAGGTCTACGGCAAGTGGCCCGGCCTGAATGATCACCAGCTCAACGAAGGCCGCGACCTCGCGCTCACCACGGATTTCCGCTCCGTCGTCGGAGAAATTCTAACCAAGCACATCGGCGTGATGGATCTGAAGCCGGTTTTTCCCGGCTTCGACAACAATCCGCGCAAATTCACTGGCTTGATCCGCGCGTAGTATGGAGTGCGGCGGCTCGCCGCCGCCTTTCTTCCGGTCACGGTTTTATGCGACAACGCAAACATCTCAGATGTCGGAAAAGCGGGAGCAAGCTCCCGCACTCCAAAACGAGGATCACCCGATCGCCGGTACCTCGAAATCGTCAGGGACATTCAGCTTATCGGTTTTAAAGTTGCAAACTGTCTGATAGAAAGAACGCGTCGCCTCTCTCTCAAACCAACCCGCGGAACACCAGGGATACTGCGACGCAATCCGCACCAGCCCGTGCCGGACCGCATTCTGGTGCACGTAATTCAACCTAGCAAAATACGACCGAGGAAAGGTAATCCGCGTCTCCCAAAACTCGAACCACACGCGCCGGCCAGGAGTTCCGTCCCATTTGTTTGCTTCAATCGTACTAATGGAATGCAAATGTTGCAGGAAGCTGCGCAACGATTCGGGGATCTGTGAGCTACCTACAAGGTGGTAGTGATTCGGAAAGACAGCCCAAGCTTGCAATGACCACGCGTACCGGTCTGCCAATTCCAGAACGTAGTTCGTGAGTCTGGTGAGCCGATAGGCACCTTTGAATACGGCCAACTTCTTATAAGTACCGGCAGTAACGATGTAAGTGCCTGCATCACGAAGGTGGTGCGCAGGACTGTGTGGCCAGTTTCGAAGTTTAACCGCCGGCGAAGGCCCTGAGTCGCGGCTCAATGGTGCGACGGATGGCTGTTGTTGGAGTGCGGGGGCTTGCTCGCGCTTTTCCTGCGGTTGCGGCATGATTCTATTTAGTACTTTGTATGGTAATTGTCAATATGTGTTATAGATAGTGGCTGGAAGAAAAGCGGCGGCAAGCCGCCGCACTCCAAACTTAGTCCTCGGAGTTGGCCAAAGATTTGATTACGTTTGACAGCTCGAGGATCTCAAGGTGATGAGGGCACTCGTGCCAATTGTGCCGCCAACAGACGATTACGTCGCAACCGCTTGCAGGGTGGCCGTGGTCGCGGAAATTCCTGCTCTCAAATTCAAACTCGATGCGCACGCGCTGCCATCGTTCGGGAGTTATCTGCCGCATGGCCTCGCAGTCGGGAAATCCAGTTTGAACCGCCTCGATCACGTAGCCGAGTTCTTTGGCGAGCATCCCAAAGAGAAGTACGACGCCCTGCTCGTTGACTGGTTCTTGGCGC
Source organism: Candidatus Acidiferrum sp. (assembly GCA_041495565.1). GTDB lineage: Bacteria > Acidobacteriota > Terriglobia > Acidiferrales > UBA7541 > Acidiferrum. The sequence goes on along the minus strand of JBGQCW010000069.1, from coordinate 404 downwards.
AGCCCGCGGAAGCGGGTGGGATTGCCATAGGTAGCGCGATCTTTTAACGGCACGTGCCGTGTTTTCTTCGGCAGAATTGGGGAAGCCAGGCCGTTGTTCGATCCATGGTCCTGCTTTAGTACGGGAACGGGCAGGAGCGCCACGACATCCGCCCATTCCGGGTTGCCTTTAGCGAAATTGAGAAAAACCTCCGGAAGCGATGACCAGGGACCGAATCGTCTTTCCAGGGTGCGAGGGTCGTATTTCCCCAGGCGGCGGTAGGCGCGCCGCGGCAGTATAGCGCGATTTGTGCGGACGGTTTCGCCCCAATCTTTCAGGAGTTCGCTGTCCTCGAGCCTTACGTTCAGCGTGTTGGCGTGGAGTCCCGCTGATCTAACGGCATCATTCCAACTGGGGAAGCATTG
>JBGQCW010000068.1:0-8536 GCA_041495565.1 Candidatus Acidiferrum sp. | reverse complement strand
TAGCTGCGGTTGCGGCGACACGTGGCGATTTAGGGCAACTTGCTCCACGTAAAAAACTGCTAAAGAGCTTTTCGAGTTTCCCAGAAGATTTTCTGAGACCCTCCGAGCACTTTGGCACGGAGGGTTTTTCATTTATCCCTCCGCGCTGCCCTAATCGAATTCCACGCGCCGTTGTAGCGGCCGCCTTCTGAGGCGGGCGCCTTTGCGTTTCAGCGCCATTGATTCAGGAGCGTCGTTCCGAAAGGTGCGTCATGTACGACCATTACCAACTCCGATGCCGCGAATGCGGCAAGACCTGGGGCAACGCGCCGCGCTCCCTCTGCGAAGACTGCTTCTCCCCTCTCGAAGTCGCTTACGATTACGATGCGCTCAAAAAAATCGCTCGGCGCCAAAATCTCGCCGCCCGCGACTTCAATATGTGGCGCTATTCCGAACTTCTTCCCCTGCCTGAAGATTTCGCAGCGCGCGATGCGGTCGGCGGCACGCCTCTGGTCGCTTCGCGCAAACTCGCCGCGAAGTGGGGCTTGAAAAATCTCTATTTCAAAAACGACGCCGTCTGCTTCCCTTCGCTTTCTTTCAAGGATCGCGTCGTCGCCACCGCTCTCACTGCTGCGCGCCGTTTCCATTTCACGACTGTCGGCTGCTCCTCCACCGGCAATCTTGCTAACGCCGTTGCCGCGCAAGCCGCGCAGCAGGGTTTCGACGCATGCGTCTTCATCCCCGCCGACCTCGAGCCCGCAAAGATACTCAACACCGCTGTGTACGGCGCGCGCATCGTGCGCATTAACGGCAACTACGACCATGTCAACCGTCTCTGCGCGCAAATCGCCGACCGCTTCCATTGGGGACTCGTCAACGTCAACCTGCGTCCTTATTATTCGGAAGGTTCGAAAACACACGGCTACGAAATTGCCGAGCAGCTCGGCTGGGCGCTTCCCGACAATGTTGTGGTGCCCATGGCCGGCGGTTCGCTCATCACAAAAATTGCGAAGGCATTTCGCGAATTGGTGACTCTAGGCTGGGTCGAAGCGAAGCCGGTAAAGTTTTTCGGCGCGCAAGCCACGGGCTGTTCACCGATATCCGACGGCGTGAAGCGCAAACTCCAGCGTTTCGAACCGCAAAAGCCCAATACCATCGCGCGTTCTCTCGCCATCGGCAATCCGGCCGACGGCCCTTACGCCATCAAGCTGATCCGCGAATCCGGCGGCTGGGCCGAAGACATTTCCGATCCGGAAATCGTCGCCGCCATCAAGCTACTCGCCGAAACCGAGGGCATCTTCACCGAAACTGCCGGAGGCGTCACCGCAGGCGTCACGCAGAAACTTATTTCGCAAAATCGCATCAAGCCCGAGGAAACCACGGTTGTCTGCATCACCGGCAACGGCTTGAAAACGACGGACGCCATTGCCGCCGAATTCCCGGCCACCGAGGCCATCGCCCCGCGCCTTGACGCGTTCGAGGCCTACCTCGACGCCCATTTCGGCGCTACCGTGGCAAGTGCAAAGGCATAATTTCAAACTGAAGAAGGAGAATTAGAAATGCCCATCACTATCGAAATCCCGACCGCCTTCCGTCGCTTCACCGCTGGCGCCCCGAAAGTGGACTGTAGCGCCTCGACCATCGCCGAAGCCCTCAACGAACTCACCACGCGTTTCCCCGATCTCTCGCGCCATATCCGCGACGATCAGGGCCTGATTCGCCAATTCCTCAACGTCTATCTGAACGAAGAAGACATTCGCTTCCTCGGCGGCGAATCCTGCTCCCTCAAGGAAGGCGACCGCGTTCTCCTCGTTCCTTCGATTGCAGGGGGATACTAGCCGCATCCATCGCCGGCGGATGCGAGTAATTCCTCCGTCGAACTTTCCAGCTGGGTCCGATCGAACCCCTCACCTCGGAACTTATTCCTTCCGTTCGTGCTACGCTGTGGTTTCTCCTCAGGAAGGAATTCCAATGCCATATTTCGCGCTTCTGTATGACATGGTCGATGACTTCGTCGCTCGGCGCGCCGCCTACCGCGACGAACATCTGCGACTCGCCCGCGAAGCCCACGCACGCGGTGAATTGGTTCTGGCTGGAGCGCTGACCGATTCACCCGCAGGCGCGCTGCTTGTCTTCAACACTCCCGATGCGACCGCCGCCGAAGACTTCGCCCGCAACGATCCTTATGTGAGGAATGGCGTCGCGAAGCAGTGGAGGGTTCGCACTTGGACAGTTGTCGTGGGCAACACGGAACCACGCGCCAGATCGGCGGAGTCTGCCTGAGATGATTGCTCGGCTCTGGTCCGCGCACACAACGCAAGCTCAGTCGCGACTGTACTTGCAGCATTTTTCGAGTGTCGTCCTGCCCGCACTTCGAAAATTCTATGGATATGTCTCCTCCACCGCTCTCACGCGTCCTGCGGAGAACGGAATCGAAATTCTGGTGCTGACTGTGTGAGAGTCTATTTCCGCCATCGACGCTTTCGCCGGCCCGGATCGCGAAGCCGCCGTTGTCGATCCCGAAGCCGCAGCGCTCTTGAGCGAATATGACCGCCGGGTGCGGCACTTTGAAGTTGCCTCGACCGACAGTCTCTCTTTCTCGTAGCAAGCCACCCCCAAGAAATCTCGCAACATTTTGCGCGAATCTGTGTTTTACGTGGTATGAAGCCACGGCTCGTCATCTACGCTCTCGCTTCCCTCTTTTTGCTGGCGTTCCATGCGCCCGTGAAAGCAGTTACTTCTCTTCTGTCTGACCTTCGCAAAGTCTAAGCGCAAGCCAGTCGCCAGAACTTCGTGGTTCCCGGTCCATAGCGCGTCGAGCCGTCTTCCATTTTCTCGTCACCGAAGAGCCCTGATCCTGGGGCGGAGTTTTTCTTCGCTTCATTGCCGCTTCTTGGTATTCTTCCACGGCAATTCCGTGCACCAGGACTTGATCCTGCACTTTGCCTGTAAGAGAGAAGGAGCCGTCATGTTCCATCGTTCGCGCCCAATTCTCATTGCTGCCCTCTGTTCGTCGATCTTGACGTTCTCCGCTCAATCGACGTTTTCGGCTCCTACACTCGATAGTTCAGCTCAATTCTCGGTGTCCTTCCCGAAAGACCGCAGCGCTCAGCCTCTCGACGGCCGCATGCTCGTCCTTCTTTCGACGGATCCCTCCGCCGAACCCCGCATGCAAATCAATCTCTCCGCAAAAACGCAAATCGTCTTTGGCGTGGACGTCGACGCCCTCGCTCCGGGCCAGCCCGTCGTCATCAACGACTCCAACGCCTTCGGCTATCCGATCCGTTACCTTCGCGACGTGCCTCCCGGCGACTACTACGTTCAAGCACTTCTCCATCGTTACGAAACCTTTCATCGTGCCGACGGCCATGTCGTGAAACTCCCCATGGACCGCGGCGAAGGCCAGCACTGGAATCTTGCTCCTGGCAATCTCTACAGCAAGGCGCAAAAAATCACCATCGGCTCTGCTTCCACTCCCGTTTCAATCGTTCTCGACCAGGAAATTCCCGCCATCCCCGAGCCCAGGGACACGAAGTACATCAAACACATCAAGATTCAGTCCCAGCTTCTCAGCAAGTTTTGGGGACGCCCCTTCTTTCTCAGCGCGAACATTCTCGTCCCTGAAGGCTTTGACTCGCACCCCAACGCGCACTATCCCCTTGCAATTTTCGAAGATCATTTCAATGAAGATTTTGCCGGCTTCCGCACCGAGCCTCCCGATCCGAATTTGAAGCCCGACTATAGCGAGCGCTTCCACCTTGCTGGCTACAACCGCGTCCAGCAGGAAGAGGCCTACAAGTTTTACAAGACGTGGACCGGCGCCAACTTTCCGCGCATTCTTGTCGCCGAAATCAATCACGCAAATCCCTTCTACGATGACTCCTATGCCGTCAATTCCGCCAATCTCGGTCCTTACGGCGACGCTATCGAGACGGAACTGATCCCCGCCATCGAGAAACAGTTTCGCGGACTCGGACAGGGCTGGGCACGTTTCGTCTATGGGGGTTCCACGGGAGGTTGGGAATCTCTTGCCGTGCAGATGTTCTATCCCGATCACTACAACGGTGCGTTCGTCGCGTGCCCGGATCCGGTGGACTTCCGCGCTTACACAAACATCAATCTCTACGCCGACAAGAATGCCTTCTACATCCAGGGTCCGCATACCTCCGTTTTACAACCGGGCTTTCGCGACTATCTCGGCCACACCATTACCAGCACCAAGTCCATCAACCAATACGAGCTGGCGCTCGGGTCGCATTCGCGTTCCGGCGAACAGTTCGACATTTGGCAGGCAGTTTATAGTCCTGTCGGCGCAGACGGCTATCCAGAACCCATATTCAATAAAGAAACGGGCGAAATCGATCCTGCGGTCGCCACCTATTGGAAGGAGCATTACGACCTCAGCGCCATTCTTCAGCGTGATTGGGCCACGCTTGGCCCCAAGCTGCAAGGAAAGCTGCACATTTACTGTGGCAGCGCAGACAACTACATGCTCAATGACGCGGTCTACCTCCTGGAAGATTTCCTCAAGAGCACCACGAATCCGCCCTACGATGGCGAAGTCAAATACGGCGACCGCGCCGAGCATTGCTGGAATGGCGATCCCACTCTTCCCAACTATCTCTCCCGTCTTCACTACAACACGATGTACTTGCCCAAAATTCTCGATCACATCGCCAAGACCGCACCTGCTGGCGCCGATCTCACTTCCTGGCGCTATTGACGCGCGCCCATCTTGATTCTTGACTCGGCGGTCTTCGGGTACACTACCCTCCACATTTTTCGTCGTCTTCCTAAGGAGACCCCAGGTCGGAAGCAACCAGCAATGACGCTGAATTCAAGAAGCAGCTCCGACCGGGCCAGCCCAAGTTCGACCTTTTCCTCAATGCGCACAGCCCCACCGTCGCCGAGCAGCTCGCTCATAGCGGTTACGATTGACTGCTCGTCGACACGCAGCACGGGCCGCCCTTTTTTCGTGTGGAGTGTTCGGCTTTCCGTGGCTATTTAGAGCAACCTCATCTGTCTGCTTTCGAGAGCGAGCAATTTTTCCTTGTTCGAAAGGCCGCCGCCGAAACCGGTCAAGCTTCCGTCGCTGCCGATGACACGATGGCACGGAATGATGACGGGAATAGGATTGCAACCGTTCGCCAGCCCGACGGCACGCACTGCTTTGGGGTTGCCAATACGCTGAGCCAATTGGCCATAGGAGATCTTTTCGCCATAAGGAATCGTGCGCAGGCTGTTCCAAACGCGCAGTTGAAACGCCGTTCCCTCGGGTGCCAGAGGTAAATCAAACTCTCTTAATTCTCCGTCAAAGTATGCCTGCAATTGCCGGATCACTTCGGCAAACGGCGCTTTGTTTTCCTTCCAGTCCGGCTGCACCGGCGTGGCTCGCTTGCTGCTCTCAAAACTCACCAGTCGCAGGCCCTGCGCGTCAGCGGCCAAGAGCAGCTTGCCAACAGGACTTTCTATCCTTGTGTAGGAGACCGCGCTCATCGGTTGCAATCGCTTCGCCGATCCAAATCCATACCTCTTTGCTTCCTTACTTCAAACTCTCCACCACGTAAGGACTCCCAGCCCGGTATCTCTTCTCGAACTCCTCCCGCGTACACATCGTGCGGATGTCCGTGATGCGATCGACCGCCAGAATTCCATCCAGGTGATCGATCTCATGTTGCAGCAACTCGGATAGATTCCGTTCCCCTCCCGCGCGAATTTCGCGCCACTCCCCGCTCAAATCCTGGTACCGCACGGTGATCTCCCGGTGCCGTTCCACCTGCATGAAAATGGATAAGAAACTCAGGCACGCATCCCACAGCACGATTTTTTCCGCGCTCCGCTCCGTAATCACTGGATTCACCATCGGCCAGGGTTGTTCGCCCGGCAGCCGAAGAAAAATGACCCGCAGACTCACACCAAGTTGCGGCGCCGCAATTCCCCGCCCGTAACCCGTCGCCTTCCTCCAATACGCCAGCGTATCCGCGAGATCCTCCGCAAGCGCGCGAATCTCGGGCGTCGTAGGATCCTCGACGCGCTTCGCCACCTCACGCAATCTTGGGTCTCCCAATTGCAGCACGGCTCGAACTGCCATCGCCTTTGCCCTCGCTGTTACGCCGTTTCGGGTCTCTCCCACTTCCCCGACTCCGCTGATCGAAATACGGCCTCAATCACCGCCATATTCGCAATCGCATCCTCAAGCGGCACCGGAACCTCGCTCCCCTCGCGAATCGCTCGCGAAAACGCGTCGCCCTGCACCGTGTATTGGTCGCAAATCGGAATCGTCTCCGTTCGGATTCCGCCACCGAAAACATCCCGTCCGTCATCAATAAAAATCCGCGTGGGTCTGTCGTTCGGCGCATTGAACGGAATCTCAATCTCGATCCGTCCTTATTGTCCCCAAGAATTGCATTCGCTGGTACGGCACCAATTGCGTGCTGCACGTAAACACCGCTTGCCCCGATGGGAACTCCATCACTGCCGACGTCAACCGGTCCGTCCCAAAATCCGGGTCCTTCTCAACGACACCCGCCACGCGCGACGGCTCTTCCCCGAAGATCCATCGCGAGGCCGTAATTGGGTAACACCCGATGTCCATCAATCCGCCGCCGCCCCATTCCGCTACGTTTCGCACATTTTTTGGATCCCGATTGAAATAGCTGAACGCTCCCATGATCGCTCGCAACTCCCCAGCCACCCCGTGGCGGATGAGTTCACGCGTCCGCACCCATTGCGGATGCGTTTTCACCATAAACGCCTCGCCTATCTTCACGCCGCAACGGTCCCGCGCCGCCAGCAGCGTCTTCGCCTCCGCCACCGTCAAGCTCAGCGGCTTTTCGCACAGCACGTGTTTTCCCGCCTCCGCCGCTTTGATGGACCACGGCACGTGCAAATGATTCGGCAGCGGATTGTAAATCGCCTCAATCTCCGGGTCCGCCAACAGCGCTTCATACGACCCATATGCCTTGGCAATCCCCAGCTCGTGAGCGGCGCTCTCTGCTTTCTTCCTGTCACGCGACGCAATCGCCGTCACTTTACTCCACTCCCCTTTCTGCATCGCCGGAATCACCTGCTTTACTGCAATCGCCGCCACGCCCAAGACTCCCCACCTCACCCTGCCTGCGCTCATTCGATTCCCTCTCTCCGACCCGCTATCATTTGCCATGGGCCTGGGCGCCGTCAATGCACCAAACCCTGGAATCATTGGACCAATCTCATTTCAAGGTGCGCAACACTGCTCTCCGGCCGCCCACCGAGCCCCCGATCGGCCACCCCCCGGAAGGCTTAACCTATCTTGCGTCTTTGGCTTGGATTTGGAATATAATGCCCCGGTGGTACCCGCTCGCTGCAAAGAAGCCGCGGCGGCTCGGCATTTCGCCGGCCCCGCAATCGGGCGAAAATGCTGGCTTCAGGAGACTTCATGAGAGACCGCAACGGGTTCTCTTTGATCGAGTTGCTCCTCGTCGTAGCGGTTATTTTGATCATTTCGGCGATCGCAATCCCCAACTTCCTCCGCTCCCGCGAGCGCGCCAACGAAGCCTCCGCCGTGGCATCCATTCGCGTCATCACCACCGCCGCCCTGACCTATTCCCTGACGTATCCGGATCTCGGGTACCCTGCGTCGATGACGAGTCTCGGTGGCGCTAATCCTTGTACTGCCTCCTCGACGCAAGCTTGCTTGCTGGATGACGTTCTCGCTCTGGGTGCGAAGAGCGGCTACTCGTTTGTGTTTACGGGTGATGGCGTCATTCCCTCGGTTGCCTATGCAATCATGGGCACTCCCCAAGTTGTTGGGTCGTCCGGTCAGCGCATGTTCTGCACCGATCAAACCGGCGTCATCCACTACGATCCCTCCGGCAGCGGCTGCACGCTCACCAGCCCAGTATTGGAGTAAGCTCCGCTATCTTCCGCCGTATCGCCCTGGCTTCGCCGGTTCGCCGCGCAACCGAATGTACATAGCCAGCACTCCAAAAAACTCGATCCAAGAATTTGCGCTCCATGGCAACGGTGTTAAAATCCGAGACGAACACTTATGACACCGAAAACGCTCTACCAAAAAATTTGGGACTCCCACGTCGTTCGGGAAGAGCCCGGCCAGCCGTCGATTATTTATATTGACCGCCACCTCATCCATGAAGGCACTTCGCCCCAAGCCTTCGCAGGTCTCCGCGCGGAAGGCCGCAAGGTCCGCCGCCCCGATCTGACTTTCGCGGTGATGGACCATTCCGTATCCACCACCGACCGCACCCTGCCCATCCTCGATAACGATGCCAAGCTCCAATTTGATGCCCTGGAGAAAAACTGCCGCGAATCCGGCGTTCGCCTCTTCGACATGAACAGCAAGAACCAGGGCATCGTGCATATCATCGGCCCGGAACTCGGCATCACGCAGCCCGGCCAGACCCTTGTTTGCGGCGACAGCCACACCTCCACCCATGGCGCGTTCGGTACGCTGGCTTTCGGCATAGGCACCAGCGAAGTCGAACATGTCCTTGCAACACAATGTCTCGTTCAGTCGCGCTCCAAGACGCTCCACATTCTCGTCCACGGCAAGCGCCCC
>JBGQCW010000067.1:0-8595 GCA_041495565.1 Candidatus Acidiferrum sp. | reverse complement strand
GTGTGACGGCGCTGGCGGCGCGGTTTTGGTTTCTGGATTCATGCGTCTCTTTTTTTTCGAGCACCGCAAAGCGGTCCCTGAATGGCGCGCGCGGCGGGATTGGGCGCCGGGCGTAATGATTCGCTTGCGTCCGCTATACTATCGGAAGTCGGTGGCGGGAGAAAGCAGGCTGCCGCGCGGTCAGGGCACCCAGATGGCGCGAGAAACCGAAATCAAGTTGAAGATCGACGACGTGCGTGCGTTCCATCGCACCTTGAGAAGGATCGAAGCGCGACCCGTGGGAGGCGGGAATGGGCGGGTCCACGAGGAAAACGTCATTTTCGATACACCGCAGGGCGGACTCGCAAAGCACGGGCAGCTACTGCGCATTCGAACGGAGACGCCCGAGGTCCGCGGGAAGTCGAAGGCGGCAGGACTGAGACAACGAGTTGTCGTGACGTTCAAGCAGCCGATCGCGCGGCGGGCTGCGGCCGAGTTTGGCGGCGCCAGGCCCGGATCTTACAAAGTGCGGGATGAACTTGAGGTCGAGGTCAGTGAGGCGGGTAATCTGAGCCAAATTTTCGAAGGACTTGGCATGAGCGGGTGGTTTCGCTATGAGAAATACCGAACGACATTCCGGCTCGCTGCCTCGAAGGCCTGGGCGCGGGACCTGCTGATAGAACTTGATGAAACACCCATCGGGACGTTCGTGGAGCTGGAGGGGCCAGCGGAGGCGATCGATCGAGCCGCGACGGAACTGGGCTTTTCGAAACGCGACTATGTTTTGAAAAACTACCTGGTGCTCTATATGGAAGAATGCCGTCGAAAGGGAGAGCAGCCGAGGCGCATGGTCTTCCCAGAACGGAAAAAGCCCGCCAGGTAGTGTTCTATGCAAAAAAAATCGCTCTGAACGCCATTCTTTTCTTGACAATGCGACGCACGCAGCTTATCAATTCACCTGTGACCGCAAAGCGGTTGAAGCACGTGCGACCGTAAGACGGTCGATTCACGTGCGACTGTAAGACGGTCGATTCACGTGCGACCGTAAGACGGTCGACAGCAACGGAGTGAATTCTCTCTCGATGCGTGCGAGCAGCGAACTCGAACCTGGCCCTAGTTGGTCCAGGCCGCAGTGGGTCCATCGTCTGGGTTCCGTGATGGTTTCGCGCGAGGCGCAAGCCGTGGCACGAGCAGTTGGGTGGGGAGGGTTCACCAGCGGCTAACGGTAAGTCCATTTGTATGAGGCACTTGCCCGCGGCCGAGGTTCAACGGTACGCGGGTTTTTTGTTGTCCAGTTTGGTTTGCCACGCAAACTAGTTTGCAGCTTCACAAGCCGGGAAGGGGAAGTTCATGGAACTGCATGCGACGGAACTCATGGGTGCGGAAGCGTACGACTCACAAGACCATTTTGTCGGCCGCGTGAGGGAATTTTTCATCGAACCGGCGGACGCGCCCAACCGTATCTCGCATTTCCTCCTTTCCCGCGGACGCTTCCAACCGCTGATGGCCAAGCACAATCAAGTGGCCTCCATCAAACCCGGTATGTTGCACTTGAACGTGAGTGAGCGGGACTTGGAGCTTTATCGGCCGAATGAGGCTTTGCTGGCTGTGCGCAAGGATTTGCTGGATCAGCAGATCATTGATATGAGAGGCCGCAAAGTGGTGCGCGTAAATGACGTCGACCTCAGCGAGCAGCGCGCCAACGGCAACGTGGAGCTTCGACTGACGCACGTAGACGTAGGATTGCCGGGCGCCGTGCGCAGACTCCTGCAGGGAGTTGCTCCGCCGGCGCTGCTCCGCAAGATCCAGAGCAAACTTCCGCAACGCGTCATTCGCTGGGAGTTCGTCAACCTCATCGAACCGGATCCGCTGCGCCGCATAAAGCTGCGCATTACGCACGAAAAGCTCGAGGACCTGCACCCGGCGGATTTGGCCGAGATCATGGAAGAGCTCTCCGCTTCCGAGCGGCAGAGCATCATCGCTTCCCTGGACGAAGAAACCGCGGCTGACGTCCTGGCGGAACTGGATGCCCGGCTGACGACGCAAATCGTCGAAGACCTCGATCCGGGGAAGGCCGCGGACATTCTGGAAGAAATGGCTCCGGACGCGGCGGCGGACGTTTTGGGTGATTTGTCGAAGAAAACGTCTGAAGAACTCCTGGATGAAATGCCCGGACAGGAAGCCGATGAAGTCCGCGAGCTCATGGAGTTCGATCCGTCAACGGCGGGTGGAATGATGAATCCGGATTTTGTGTTTGTGGGAGACGCCTCGACGCGGGACGAAGTCCTCGAGTGGATGCGCGAGCAAGACCTGAACCTGGATCAACTCGACACCATCGTCCTGCTGGACATCCGGGCGCAATACTCCGGCGCAGTACCCGTGGCGCGAATGCTTCTTGCCGGGCACGAGCAGCGCATGGGGGAGCTCAAGATGGAACCTCTCCTGAGCGTGTCTGGAGAGACGGATGAGAAAGAGGTTTTTGAGCTTTTCGACAAGTACAACCTGCGGATGTTGACGGTGATTGATGATAGCAATCACCCGATCGGAACCATTACTGTGGACGACGTCGTATCGCGGCTCTTGAAATAGTTAAGTCCAGGAGAGAGGCGCACCTAGGCATAGGAAATGCTGGATAAGGCTGAAATCGCGGCGAAGTGGGAAGGCTGGAACGAGCGTCTTGCGCGTTTGCGCAAGGCAGTGCGCCCGTTCCGCAAGCGCATCGCGATGTTTCTTGCGGTTGTGGGCCCGGGATTGATTGTCTCCAACGTGGACAATGACGCCGGCGGCATCTATGTGTACTCGCAAGCTGGCGCGCAATACGGCTACATGGTCCTGTGGTCGCTGATTCCCATGACCATCGCATTGTACGTTTCTCTCGAGATGTGTTCGCGAATGGGGGCGGTGACCGGCAAAGGACTGTCGGACCTGATTCGCGAAGAGTTTGGCTTTCGAGTGACTTTTTTCGTAATGATGGCGGTGTTGGTGGTCAACCTGGGAAATGTGCTGGCGGAATTCGCCGGCGTGGCCTCGGCGATGGAAATCTTTGGAATCAGCAAATACGTCTCCGTGCCTGTTGCCGCAGTACTGGTTTGGGGCCTGGTGGTCAAGGAATCGGCGGCGCGGATCGAAAAGATATTTCTGACCGTCTGCACGGTCTATCTTGCTTACGTGATTTCCGCGGTCCTGGCGAAACCGGAATGGCTGATCGCAGGCCTTCACCTCATTCCGCCGCAAATCCTCCGCCTCATTCCATCGGTGCGGCCCTTTGTTCACGCGCCGCCGTTCACCGCAGGCTACTTTCTGATTCTCGCGGCGCTCGTGGGAACGACGATCGCACCGTGGCAGCATTTCTACTTGCAGGCCGCGGTGGTCGAAAAGCGCGTCGGACCCCGCCAGTACGGGGACACCCGGCGCGACGTTCTTTTTGGCAGCATCAGTTGCATGGTCATCGTGTTCTTCATCATCGTTTGCACGGCTGCGACGCTGTATGCGACCGGCCATCACGACGTTCCGGATGCGAAATCCGCCGCGCTGGCGCTTCGGCCGCTGGCAGGGAACTGGGCAAGCTCTCTCTTTGCGCTGGGCTTGCTTAACGCTTCACTTTTTGCCGCATCGATTCTTCCGCTTTCCACGTCGTACGTGATTTGCGAGGCGCTTGGATTCGAATCGGGAATCGACCGGAAATTCGGCGAGGCCAAGATTTTTTATGGCCTCTATACAGCGCTCATTGTCATCGGCGCCGCGCTGATTCTGATCCCTCGGGCGCCACTCGTGCGAATCGCGGTGTTGTCCCAAGTGGCCAACGGAATTCTTCTGCCCTTGGTTCTGGTATTCATTCTTCTGCTGGTGAACCGGCGCGACCTCATGGGCGACCAGGTGAACAGCCGCACCTTCAACTGGGTCGCGTGGACCACCACCATCGCGATGATCCTCTTGACGCTCATCCTGGTGTACACCGGCATTACCCATCCAGAATCGACAGGGATAGCGGGCGGCTCATAACCATCTGTTATCTTTCGCACTCTCACAGCATTGCGCCGCTCTCAGGCGTATGTTAACTTTGCGGCGTAAAGAAGAAATGCCGGAAAGACCTCATAACACCGTGCTGCACAACAAATCACACCAGACTCTCCAGATTGCCGCCCCGGGCGAGCTTGGGCCGATGACCGCAGAGGAATCGCAGCTGCTCGAAAAGCTGGACTTGTCCCGGCTGCCGAGACACGTTGCCGTCATCATGGACGGCAACGGGCGCTGGGCGCAGAAGCGGCACCTTCCCAGGATCGCCGGGCATCGTTCCGGGACCCAGTCCGCTCGCACGACTATCGAAACCTGCGCGCGCTTGAAGATTGAAGCGTTGACGCTGTATGCGTTCTCGGTGGAAAACTGGCGGCGGCCCAAGGCCGAAATCGACTTCCTGATGCAGCTCCTGCGTGAATACCTCCGCAAGGAAATGCCCCTGCTCCAGAAAAATAATATCCGGATGCGTTTTCTCGGCCGCATCGACGAACTCCCCGCTGGCGTACAGAACGATGTGCGGGATGCCATGGAGAAGACCGCGGGGAACAAGGGCATGGTGCTGTGCGTGGCGCTGAATTATGGCGGGCGCGCGGAGATTGTCGATGCCATGAATGCGATTCTCGCGGAACGCAACGGCCACGGAATATCGGACAATGTCACTGAGGAACAGCTTTCAGGGCACTTGTACACGGAAGGCCTGCCGGACCCCGATCTGCTGATCCGCACGAGCGGCGAAATGCGCGTGAGCAATTTCCTGCTTTGGCAAATTGCCTACGCGGAGATTTTTGTGACCGAAACGCTTTGGCCGGACTTCAACCGCGCGCGGCTGCTCGAGGCCTTGCTCGAGTTTCAAAAGCGCGAGCGGCGTTACGGAGGCATCCGCGAAGGCGAACCTTCCGACGAAAAGCCTGTGCGCGCCGCAGGTCATTGAGCCTACTTTTTCCCGATGCCGACGGGGCAGGGGGTACCCCACCCCCGGGTGTTTTGGTCAAGGAGTGCGCAATTCCATGAAAAGAAAAGAGTTGCGATTTTAGCAAACGCAAAAGAGTTCGCAAGAATATAAATTTTAAAGGTTTAGGTGGGAAAAAACGCATCGCGGTGCACGCAAGCCATTTGTTTTCAGCGACGTGATTTGCGGCGACGCGCTCAAAGACGGCAAAGAGTGTGGAAGCACTAGAAAAAAAAGGTTGCGTCCCCGGATTTGCCGTGGAGCGGACCGTGGAAAAGGCAAAAGTGAGAGCCCCCCACCCTCCCCCCTATCAATTTGCATGAACCTCAAAAGAAAAGACTTATAGAATGGGCATTTCGCAAATGATTGATTCTAAAGGGCACGTTCTTGGTTGTTCAGGAAGAGCAAAAGCAGAAAGGACAACCCACAAAAAGAAAAGCGGCAGCGCGGCTGCCGCACTCCAAATGGAGGTATAAACAAATGTAATTGTACCAAAGGGATAACAAAAGTCAAGGGAAACTTATCGGCCACACGAAAGGCCCCACAACGATCCTCACGTGAAACAGGCTCGGGTGATCCTAGGCCGTGGAACGGATAAGAACTAGGGTTAACTGCTGGAACGTACTGGGAATGAAGTTCCATTGACCCGAGGGATAAACACCCGTAGGCTGCAGATGTCGTTGAATTTCTGTGCTTTAGCACTGGAACGGCTCTGGCGTGGAAGCGGGTTGAGGAATCGGCGCGGGTAGCAAGTTGAAATCCGGATACTGAGGAGACGATTGTGGCGCTCTTGACGGACATGAGTTTTGAAGCCCGGATGAGGCATATTCGAAGCAGTGGGCGCCTCAATTCGCGTGTGGCGGTGGCGGTCGAATGGACAGATGCGGGCCGAAGCCTGCGCGCCGAAGGATATACGGTGGACATCGCCCCCAAGGGCTGCCTGGCGGTGGTTCCGCAGGGCTTCACCGTCGGGCAGAGATTGCGCCTGGTCAACCTCACGAATCAGATCTCCTGTGAAGCCATCCTGGTGTGGCGAGGGCACGAGGGCCGAACTGGGTGGGAACTCGGCTTGGAATTGCAAGAACCATCCCCCGATTTCTGGGGACTCGATTTTTAAGAGGCTGACGGGGATTCCGCGGCGATTGTACCAAAATGAATCTGGGGAGTTTTCCACGGGCAGATCCGGCCTTTCTTCCATTTTTTACTTGCCAAGCAATCCACTCCAAACGTACAGTTAGCCTAGGCCTTGGGGGTTTTCTGAAGGGGGCACCCATATATAGGAACCCAGTTGCTGGATCGCCGCGGCGAAATCCTGCGCGCGCCCTTCGAGTTCGCTCAGGGCAAGCGGGCGGAGGCAGAAACAGATGACTGCCATCATCACGGTTGCGAATCAAAAAGGCGGCGTCGGAAAGACCACGACGGCCATCAATTTGTCCGCTGCTCTTGCGCATCGCGGCAAGCGCACACTGCTGATCGACCTCGACCCCCAGGCGAATTCAACGATCACGTTTTTTACTCCCGGCGAAATTGCCACGTCCATGTTTGATGTGCTCAGCGACAGCCGGGTGCTGATGAGTACGGTCATCAAACCAACAAAAGACCCTTTGTTGTTTCTTGGGCCCGGGCGGCTTGCGCTAGCAAAGCTGGAGCAGGTGCTAGCGGGACAGTTCGATGCGCCGTTTAAGTTGAAAGACGCGCTGGCGCCGGTCCTGAAAGATTACGATTACATCGTTCTGGATACTCCGCCGTCGCTGGGAATCCTGACGGTGAATGCACTCGTGGCGTCGACGCACTTGCTGGTGCCCATTCAGGCGGCGTATTTTGCGATCGAGGGAACGGATGATTTACTGGAAACGTACGAGCGCATCCGCGCTCGCCCCAACCCGGGGCTGAAAGTTCTGGGCGTGGTGATCACGCTCTTCGACAAGCGCACGAATATTTCGAAGGACACGCACGGACAGATCCGATCGGTTTTCGGCGAAGTGCTCTTCAGGACAAAGATTAGCAAGAACGTACGGCTGGAAGAGAGCCCGGCTTACAAGGAAACGATTCTGACGTTTGCGCCGAAGTCACCCGGTGCGATCGAGTACAAGAAACTTGCAGGGGAGGTTATCCAACGTGTCGAAGAGGATCGGGTTACCCGTCACGCTGAAGATGCGGCATGACGCGCACTACGTCGAATCGCTGACGAGTTTCAGCGGCGCGGCGGTTGGACGGATGATTCGTGTCGACCAAATCCGCCCGAACCCCGACCAGCCGCGGAAGGCGCTCGGCGATCTGCGCGAACTCGCGGAATCGATCCGCGAAAAAGGAGTGCTGGAGCCTCTGCTGGTGCGCTATGTGCCGCGCGAGGACTGCTTTTACATCATCTCCGGCGAGCGGCGTTATCATGCCTCACGCGCGGCGGGCCTGCGCGAGTTGCCGTGCATTGAAAAGACCGCCGACGACGCGGAAACGCTAGAAATCGGATTGATCGAAAACATTCAGCGAAAAGACCTGACGCCTTTTGAAGAGGCGGACGGACTGCACCGCCTGGGCGCGCAGTTTGAATACACGCATGAGGACATTGCGAAGAAGATTGGCCGCGCGCGATCTTCGGTTACGGAAACGCTGTCTCTAAGGAATATTCCGGAATCGCTGCGCAAGAAGTGCATCGAACACGGGATCCTTTCAAAGTCGCTGCTGCTGCAAGTCGCGCGGCAGCCGACCGAAAAGAAAATGATCGAGATGTTTCACCGCATCATGCAGGGCGGGCTGACGCGCGATGAAGCGCGCCGCGAACGCCGCGAGGAGCAGGCGGGACCACAACGCCCGCAGCCGTTTATTTTTCAGTTCGAGCCGCAAAACGAAACGTTCAAGTTCCGGATCCAGTTTAAGAAGAGCCATGTTTCGCGCGATGAATTGATCTCCACGCTGCGTGAAATCCTGGCACAGCTGGAGGGGAGTTCTTCGGAAGCAGATTCCACGGCGGCATAATTTCACGCAGCGGAACGGGCGACGCAGTTCGAGAAGATTTAGGGCAAGCAAGCCCTGCCAGTACAGCCCGCCATTATGGTTGAACTCACGCCGCAGCAGATGCAGACGATGGAGCGGCTTTTTGAGGCTGGTTTTCGTCCCATCACAATTCCTCCCTATGAGAGCGCGCTCTGCATGAAGAAGGGCGATTGCGCCGCGGTGCTGGCGGCGGTTCCGAACGGCGGATTGAAAATTCTCGCGCCGCCGTCCTACCTGGTGGGCGGCAACCTCAGCGCGAAACTGAAGCGTGGCTCAGGTGAAGTGTTCGTCTGGAAGAAGCAGGAAGTGGAAGCAACGCCAGAGAAATTGCGCGAACTTGAATCGTTCCGGCGGGAACTTAGTGAAATCCTGGATCTGCCTTCCCAGCAGTAAAGTCAGCGTAATTTGCAATTCCGAAAAACTCCCGGCAAACTGAAAATCTCATGGAAACCTACGACATTATTTGCATTGGAGCGGGGCCGACGGGCCTGGCAACGGCCATCGAAGCGAAGCGTGCGGGAATGCGGCCGCTGGTGATCGACAAAGGCTGCCTGTGCAATTCGATCTACCATTATCCGGTGAACATGGTGTTTTTCACGACGCCAGAGCTGCTCGAAATCGGCGACTTGCCGCTGGTGTGCGCGGCGGAGAAGCCG
>JBGQCW010000066.1:0-8807 GCA_041495565.1 Candidatus Acidiferrum sp. | reverse complement strand
GCAGAATCGGCCGCACCTCATGGAATTGATCAAGGTTTTCCGCGCGCGCGTCGTGGACGTCGCTCCCGAATCGCTCATCATTGAGGTTTCCGGCGCGGTCGAGAAAATTGATGGCCTGCTCGAAGTCCTGCGGCCTTTCGGTGTTCTCGAAATGGCGCGCAGCGGCCGCATCTCCATGACCCGCGGCGGCGACTTGCTCCGTCCGCCAATCGTTCTGTCCCACGCGGCCGAGACCGTACAAGTCAAGTCTCAGTAGGACAGGCATTCTTGCCTGTCCCCAGGTAACCCAGGGGCACGCCAACAAGCGCCCCAAGTATTTCTGAAACGAATCGTCTTACGACCGCAAACCGGTCACGAGAGGAAACAAATGGCAAATCTCTACTACGACAACTCCGCGAATCTGTCACTCATCCAGGCGAAAAAGGTCGCCATCATTGGCTATGGCTCTCAGGGTCATGCGCACGCGCTGAATCTGCGCGACAGCGGCGTATCCGTCCGAGTCGGACTCCAGGAAGGCAGCGCCTCTCGCGCCAAAGCCGAGAAAGAAGGCTTGACCGTAAACACACCCGCGAAGGCAGCGGCTTGGGCCGATGTCATCATGATTCTCGCTCCGGACACCAGACAGCCCAAGTTGTATCGCGATGCCATCGAGCCGAATCTGAAGCCCGGCAAGACGCTGATGTTCGCCCATGGATTCAACATTCGCTTCGGCACCATCAGACCACCGGCCAGCGTCGACGTCTCCATGATCGCCCCGAAAGCTCCCGGCCACCGCGTCCGTGAAGTCTTCACGGAAGGCGGCGGAACGCCGGCGCTCCTCGCGGTCGAGCAGGATGCCACCGGCACCGCGAAAGCTCTCGCGCTTGCCTACGCCAAAGGACTCGGCTGCACCCGCGCCGGCGTACTGGAAACCACGTTTACGGAAGAAACCGAGACCGATCTCTTCGGCGAGCAGGCCGTACTCTGCGGCGGCGTCAGCGAATTGATCAAAGCAGGGTTCGAGACTCTCACCGAAGCGGGCTACCAGCCCGAGGTCGCCTATTTCGAATGCCTGCACGAGCTCAAGCTCATCGTCGATCTGATCTACCGTGGCGGCCTCAGCTACATGCGCTATTCCGTCAGCGACACGGCCGAGCAGGGCGACTATTCCGCCGGACCGCGCATCATCACCAAGCAAACTCGCGACGAAATGCGCAAAATCCTCACGGAAATCCGCAACGGCAGCTTCGCGAAGGCTTGGATCGAAGAAAACGAAAAAGGCTGCCCCAACTTCCTTGCCACTCGCCACCGCGAACAAGCGCATCCCATCGAGCAACTCGGCCCGAAACTTCGCGGCATGATGCCCTTTCTTCAGCCGGTGACCGCTCCCGGATTGGAAAATAAATCAGCCGCAACGAAAAAATAACAACAACTGGCTTACATGCGCTTCTTCCCGCTGCCCGTCCGGCCTTTGGTTGACACGCGCCTGAAATTAGGCAATCCTCTCGCGTCATGAAGGGCAAAGAAGCGGAATCCCCCTCAGTCACGGTGCATCTGGCGGAGCGCATCGATCAGCTCAGCAGTAAGCGCCAGGAAATCATCCGGCCGATCCTGGAGCACCCTCGCGAATACGTGCTGCTCAGCGTGCGCGCCATGGCCAAGCGCCTCCAAACGGATCCCGCCACAATCGTTCGTATCGTGCGCGGGCTCGGCTTCGCCAGCTACCGCGAATTCCAACGCCATTTGCACGAACTCTCTCTCGCCTTTGCAACCTCCCTGGACACCATGCAGTCGGGCGGCCAGGACGTCAGCATGCCCTCCCACGTGCGCGATTCGCTCCAGCAGGATCTGAAAAATGTCCAAGGTCTGAAAAACAGTCTGGATGCCAGGCGCCTCGTAGCCTTGGCAAGGCGTTTCTATGACTCCCGCCGCATCGTTCTTCTGGCCGGCGATCTCGCCGTTTATCTTGCCCACTACCTCGAATATCAGATCATTCTTCTGGGCCTGCCGACTTTTGCCGCCACCTCCGCGGGCAGGATTCTGCATCTCGTTCGTTCCGTCACTAAGAAGGATCTCGTTATCGCGATTAGCTTCCGCCGCGGGCTGCGGCAAACCATCGAGGGGGCGCACCAGGCTCGCGCCCGCGGAGCCTACTGCGTGGGCATTTCTGATACATATGTTTCTCCCCTGGCGCGTGAGTGCGACGAACTTTTCCTGGCCTCCATCGAATCCACTTCTTTTGGCGCTTCTTATGCCGCTCCCATTGTCTTGATAAATGCAATTCTCGCCGCTGTTGGCCAGTATCGCCGCTCGCAAACACTCGCTCTGGCAAAGGAAATCGCGGAGGAGCAGCGGAAAGGTTCCCGCTGGTACAATGCGTGAGAGTCTCCTGTTTCCCGCCATTCTCGATGGAGCGGCTCGCCAACCACGCCGATCTCTAACCCCTTGACAGTATCCACGCGCTCTCTTATTGTTCTCCATGTCGTGATTGGGGCCGAGTTGCAACATTTGTTGCAGACCATGATTTGAACGTTCCGGGAATCCATGCGCATTGAAGCGGTCACCCTTCGCAAGCTCAAGATGCGCCTCAAGGCGCCTTTTGAAACCAGCTTTGGCATCACCCGCGATCGCACCGTCGTCCTCATCGAACTTCTTGCCGACGGCCTTACCGGCTGGGGCGAAGTCACCACAACGGAAGGTCCCTTCTTCAACTCCGAAACTCCCGAAACCGCCTGGCTCATCATTCGCGGATTTCTCGTTCCCCTGATTCTCGGAAAAGAGGTAGGTTCCGCCTTGGAAATTCCGCGCATTTTCGCTGCGATTCGCGGCCACGAGATGGCCCGCGCGGGTGTCGAAAACGCACTTTGGGATGTCGAGGCGCAGCAAAAGAATCTGCCCCTCGCAAAATTGCTTGGCGGGACACAATCGGAGATCAAATGCGGTGTCTCCATGGGACTGCAGGCCTATCCGGAAGTGCTTCTGGAAAAGGTCGCCATTGAGCTTCGCGCTGGCTATCAACGCATCAAGCTCAAGATCAAACCCGGCAAAGACCTCGATTTTGTGCGCGCTGTCCGCAACGCGAACCCCGACATTCTCCTCTCCGTGGATGCAAATTCCGCCTACACCCTGGCTGATTTGGACCATTTAAAGCGCTTCGATGAATTTGGCTTGCTGATGATGGAGCAGCCTTTGTGGTGGGATGACATCGCCAATCATGCAAAGCTCCAAAAGCATTTGAAAACGGCAATCTGCCTCGACGAATCGATTCGCCACGCTCGCGACGCGGAAACCGCTTTGGATCTCGGCGCCGCACGCATCATTAACATCAAGCTCGGCCGCGTCGGCGGCCATACGAGCGCTCGTGAAATCCAAGCCCTCTGCCTCGCGCGCAAAATCCCTGCTTGGTGCGGCGGTATGCTGGAATCCGGCATCGGCCGCGTCCACAACATCGCGGTCTCTTCCCTGCCCGGCTACACACTGCCCGGCGACGTTTCCGCCAGCAAACGCTATTGGGAAGAAGACATCATCGACCCGCCCGTCGAAGTCTCTCCTCGCGGCACGATCCAGGTCCCCACTTCGCCCGGACTCGGCTATCATGTTCGCCACGACCTGATCGAACGCTGGACCGTGGAGAAGGAAACCTGGCGTGCCCGCTGATCTGAATCCACTTCCGCCTTCTTCAAATCTGTCTTCACATTCTAGAATCGCCAATCGCGCCGCAGTTCTTGTCGTTCTAACATTTCTCTATCTTGGCGTAGCTGTTCCCTCCGCGCGGGCTCAGTCCCCACTTCTTCCCGGCCCAAAGCCGTCTGATGTCCCGTCGGAGTGGAAAGATTTCATCGGTGACTACGGCCCAACAAATGACGCCAATCCCTTTTTTGTTCTCGAAAGAAATGGCGAGCTGTTTCTCATTCGCAAAAGCGGCGGTGAAGCAAAGCTCGAACAGCACGACGTCAATGGCTTTTCGGTTTCATCTCCAATCATTCCTCAAAGCTCGAATCCGCCACTGCGTAGGAACTCTCATGGAGTGGTAACGCTGCAAGTAGGAGGTATCGCTTTTCCCCGCCGCGACTATCTCGCGCAAAGCGATCAAGTCTTTAAGATCCATCCTCTTCACCCTATCGAAGAATTAAGAAAAGCCGCTCTCCTCGATTCTCCCCCACACGAGAACCGCGCATTTCGGCAGCCCGAACTTGTGGAAGTCGCTGCGCTCGACCCTTCGATCCATCTCGACATTCGTTACGCGACGTCGAATGATTTCCTTGGAACGCCCGTCTACTCTCAGGCGCGCGCCTTTCTCCAGCGTCCCGCCGCCGAGGCGCTGCTGCGCGTTCAGCAAAAACTCAAGCCACTCGGCTACGGCCTGCTGATCCACGACACCTATCGCCCCTGGTACGTCACCAAAATCTTCTGGGATGCCACTCCCCCCGAAGGCAAGATTTTCGTCGCCGACCCAGCACAGGGCTCGCGCCATAACCGCGGATGCGCCGTCGACCTCACGCTCTACGATCTCGCAACCGGAAAACCCCTTGAAATGCCCGGCACCTACGATGAAATGTCACCGCGATCCTTCCCCGATTATCCGGGGGGCACCTCGCTCCAGCGATGGCATCGCGATCTGCTTCGCCGCGCCATGGAATCCGAAGGATTTACCGTTTACGAGGCAGAGTGGTGGCACTTCGATTACAAGGATTGGAAGGAATATCCGATTTTGAATGTTCCCTTCGAAAAACTCGACTCCGTCGGTAGGTCCACTTTGGTGCACTAACGCAGCTGACTAATTATCTCTGGGAGGATTCTCTCTTGAAAAATAAATCGCGCGTCCTGCCTCTCTTCAGTGTTCTGCTTCTCTTGCTTTTTCTCTCTCTCCAAACGGCACCGGCTCGCGCACAGTCCGAAGCCTCTCTGGCTCAACGCATTCAGAAAGTCATCGGTCGTCCAGAATTCGCTCATGCCAATTTCGGCATCGAGTTCTACTCGCTCGACACCGGCAAAGTCATCTACGCTCTCAACGCCGAAAAATTGTTTGTGCCCGCCTCAACCACAAAAATCCTCACGGAAGGCACTCTCCTCGCCAAGCTTGGCGCGGACTACCGCTTCCATACCCGCATCTATCGCACGGGTCCGATCGATTCCAATGGCAAACTGAAGGGCGACCTCATCCTCGTCGCCAGCGGCGATCCCAATCTTTCGAATCGCATTCAACCCGACGGCACTCTTGCCTTTGTCGACGAAGATCACGCCTACCAGGGCCCCGCCGTTCCAGGCGATCCGCTCGTGGTCCTCAAGCAACTCGCCAGGGACGTCGCGGCAAAAGGCATTCGCAAAATCGAAGGCCGCGTGCTCATCGACGCAACGCTTTTCCCGGATGGCCCTCGCGAAGGCGGCACAAACGTTGTCATGTCCTCGATCATGGTCAACGACAACGTTATCGATCTCATCGCCAAGCCCGGCGCCAAAGTCGGCGACCTCATCGTGCTCGAATCTTCGCCGCAAACCTCCTACATCAGATTCGTCAATCACATAACTACAACTCCCGCCGAAACCAAACCATCTCTCGATCCCCCCAATGTCGCCACAAATCCCGACGGCTCCGTCGTGGTCACGCTCTCCGGCAATCTCCCGCTGGGCATCGCCACGCAAACTGCGTCGATAGCCGTTCCCTCGCCCACAAAATTCGCAGAAACTGTCTTCCGTGAAGCCCTCGTCGCTTCCGGTGTCCAAATCAAGCCCGCGTCCAGTTCAGCCCCCGCCGATTTTTCTTCCTACGCACACTTTTACAGTTCTGACAACCAAGTCGCCGAACATGTCTCTCCCCCGCTCTCGGAAGAAATTAAGGTCACCTTGAAGGTCAGCCAGAATCTCCACGCCGGCATGGGACCATATCTCCTCGGAACGCTTGTCGCGAAAGATACAAAAAGTCCTCTCGACGCAGGATTCAAAGTCGAAGACGAATTCCTGCAATCCGCGAAACTCGATCTCTCCGGCGCTGCGCAAGGCGATGGCGCCGGCGGCGATTGGGCCGATCTCTTCAGCCCGGACTTTATGGTTCACTACCTCACGTACTGGACCACGCGCTCCGACTATCAGGTCTTCTTCAAAGCGCTCCCCATTCTCGGCAAGGATGGCACACTCGCGAAAATTCAAACGACTTCTCCCGGTGCGGGGCACGTCTTCGCAAAAACCGGCACCTTTGGCTCCGAAGACAAGCTCAATGGCAAGATGATGCTCAACGGAAAAGGCCTCGCCGGCTACGTGATCACCAAGGACGGAAAGAAACTCGCCTTCGCCGCCTACGTCAATCACGTCTCGCTCGCTCCTGATCCGGACGCCGCGCAGCAGGTCGCTGGACAAGCTCTCGGCGAAATCGCCGCAGCCGCTTACGACGCCGACTTGCATACGGCCACAAGTGCAGGCGACTACGATCTCATCATTCGCAATGGCCACGTCATCGACGGCGCCGGCAATCCCTGGTACTCCGCCGATGTCGCCGTCAGCGGTGATCGCATCGCCGCGATTGGCGATTTACGCGAGGCTCACGCGAAGCGCGAACTTGATGCCAAAGGCCGCATCGTTTCTCCCGGTTTCATCGACATGCTTGGCCAGTCGGAAATCTCTCTTCTTCTCGACAATCGCTCTCTAAGCAAGCTCTCCCAGGGCATCACCACGGAAATCACCGGCGAAGGCGGCTCCATCGCCCCGCAAAACGAAAAAACCATCGCGCCGATGAAACCCTTCCTCGAGCACTACAAGCTTTCCGTCGATTGGACTACTCTCGACGGCTACTTCCGCCGTCTCGAGAAACAAGGCACGCCGCTCAACATCGGCACGTACGTCGGCTCCGCGCAAGTCCGCGAAGCGGTGATCGGCGACGACAATCGCGCTCCCACTCCCGCCGAGCTCGATCAAATGAAGTCTCTTGTCGAGCAAGCCATGAAGGACGGCGCTCTTGGCGTCTCCAGCGCCCTCATTTACCCGCCAAATATTTTCGCCAAGACCGATGAGCTCATCGCCCTCGCGCAAGTCGCTTCAAAATACGGCGGCCTCTACGCCACGCACATGCGCAGTGAAGGCGCTTCGGAAATGCCCGCACTCGCCGAAGCCATCCGCATCGGCCGTGAAGCCAATCTCCCGGTCGAAATCTTCCACCTCAAAGTCAGTGGCAAGCCCCGCTGGGGCACCATGAAGAATGTCGTCGCCGCCATCCAGCTCGCGCGCGACTCCGGCCTCGATATCGCTGCGGACATGTATCCATACCCGGCTGGCGCCACGGCGCTTGCTTCCGCGCTGCCTCCCTGGGTCGCGGATGGAGGCATACAGAAATTGCTCACTCGCTTAAAGGACCCGGCCGTCCGCGCGCGGATCAAAAAAGATCTCGCCGGCGATCATCCGGATTGGGAAAACCTCTATTACGATTGTGGCGGCGCTGCCGGCGTTCTCATCTCTTCTGCTGAGACTCCGGAGCTAAAGCAATTCGCGGGAAAAACCCTCGACGACGTGGCGAAGGCCTGGAAGAAGACTCCCGAAGACACGTTGATGGATTTTGTCCTCGCCGACAGCGCTCAAACCGGCGCGATCTATTTTATGGCCAGCGAAGAAGATCTTCGCACCGGCCTCAGCCAGCCCTGGACCAGTATTGGCCTCGACGCTAACGAGATGTCCCTCGACGGCCCGACCTACGAGCCGCACACTCATCCGCGCGCCATGGGCTCCATGCCTCGCTTCCTGGGACACTATGTCCGCGACGAGCACCTCATGACCCTTGAAGCGGCGATCCGCAAAATCACATCTCTCCCCGCGCAACGCGAGCATCTCGACAGCCGCGGACTCCTGAAACCCGGCTATTTCGCGGACATCACCATCTTCGATCCCGCGACCATCATCGACCACGCCACTTTTACAAAGCCGGATCAGCTCTCCGACGGCATCGACTTCACCATCGTCAATGGCCAGGTCGAATACGACCACGGCAAACTTACGAGTGCCGCTGCAGGTCACGTGTTACGCGGGCGCGGATGGCAGCCGGCGACACATTGAATTTCATGGTTGGATGAAAAGGATTTGCCGAAGGCGATCAGACAATAACCAGCATTGGCTCCCGTAAAGCTCTTAGCTCAGCGCAGTCTTTCCGAGCTCCGCCACTCGCCGCTCATAAATCATTTCCACCAGGCCGTGCTTCCCGTAGTAACGCAGCACGATTTTGTGTCCCGGTTCGATCTTGGCCTTCGCTTTGATCAGTGAATCCGAAAGCTCCACCCATCCCCCATTTACCAGGTAACTTCCTTCCCAGCCGCGCAATTCGAATCGCCCATCGTTTTTCAGGATGAGCGGTGCCGCATTGCAGGGGATCACCTTGCCGTGCATCTTCGCCTGCGCGCACTGATACCGCCCGGAAACGTCCATCGTCTGCGCATAGCTGGAAGGAATCGCCAGAATCAGGAATGCCGCTACCGGCAGAAACCGTAGAAGCCTCAAAGCCACCCGAAAGTACCCCATCAGGGTCTCCACATCCAGGTCGCGTAGCTGCGGGCGGCGGTCCCTGGCCATTGGTACAGGTGCAACTCACTGGCCATGTTGCCAGCTCCTAAGCTGCTCATATTTAAGGCTTTATCGTAATCCAGCACGGTTCCGGGGAGGCTTGGAGAGCATGTTCCTGCCCTCCGGAACTCTTTTAGGGAAGTTTCTTGCAACTCCAAGCAGTCTCTTCTTTCTGTTGACTCAATAACAAACCGCTATTCGAAAGGTAATTCCGCCGCTGCCTGGCCATCCTTGCGCGGGTCCGAGGCCCCATAGTTCACACCGGCCGCAAAATCCCTCAAAACCGCTTG
>JBGQCW010000065.1:0-8834 GCA_041495565.1 Candidatus Acidiferrum sp. | reverse complement strand
ACAATGGAGATCACAATGCCATCGCGTGCCTTGACTTCTTTAATGTTCGAAACGCTTTTTTCATAGCGCGTCATCGCTTCGGGGTCGGATTCGTCGCGGGTCGCCAGGACGACGACGGGCAGGTTTTCATCGATCAGCGCGTTGGGGCCGTGCTTCATCTCGCCGGCGGGGTATCCTTCGGCGTGGATGTAGGAGATTTCCTTGAGCTTCAGTGCGCCTTCGAGTGCGATCGGGTAATGGATGCCTCTGCCGAGATAGAGGAAATCGGTGTAGCGGAAGAATTGCCGCGCCAGATTTTCGTAGAATCCCGATTCGTCCGTTTGCAAGATCATCTCGATTTTGTGCGGAATGCGTGTGAATTCCTGCATTAAAGTTCTCGCCGCTTCTTCGGTCATCTTGCCGCGTACCTGGCCAAGATAGGAAGCTAGCAGAAGCAGGGCCGTCAATTGCGCAGTGAAGGCTTTGGTCGAGGCCACGCCGATCTCCGGGCCGGCATGGGTCGGAATGGTGCCGGCGGCTTCGCGGGTGATCATCGAGCCGAAGACGTTGCAGATGGCGAGAGTGGGGGAGCCTTTGATTTTTGCTTCGCGCTGCGCCGCGAGGGTGTCCGCCGTTTCCCCGGACTGGCTGATGCACACGGTGAGAGTTTTCGAATCGATAATGGGGTCGCGATAGCGGAACTCACTTCCGTAATCCACTTCGACGGGCAGGCGCGCGAGGTGCTCGATCATGAATTTTGCGGCCAGCCCCGCATGCCAGCTGGTGCCGCAGGCGACGATGCGCACGTTTTGAAACTCGCGAAACTGCTTTTCCGTGATTTTCATCTCATCGAGGAAGACTTTTCCGGTGTCCTGGGAGATGCGGCCGAGCAACGTGTCGCGCACGGCGCGCGGCTGCTCGAAAATTTCTTTCTGCATGAAGTGCTTGTAGCCGCCCTTTTCCGCCATGATGGGATCCCACGCGACATGGTGGGGGGGACGCTCGACGGGGCGGCCGTCGTGGTCCATCACATGGACACCTTTTGCGGTGAGAACGGCGATGTCGCCATCCGCCAGGAAAAAAATCTCGCGGGTGTGCTGGAGCAGGGCAGGGATGTCGCTGGCGACGAAGTATTCTCCATCACCAAGACCAATCACCGAGGGCGGGCCGAGGCGGGCGGCCACGATTTTTTGCGGATCCTTGGCGGACAGGAAAACCAACGCGTAGATGCCACGCAATTCCTTGAGCGACCGGCGCACTGCTTCCTCAAGCGGAACGCCGCCTTGGGAATTCTTTTCCACCAGGTGCGCCACGATCTCCGTGTCCGTTTCCGTTGCAAACTTGTGGCCTTCCTTTTGCAACTTTTCTTTCAGCTCAAGGTAGTTTTCGATGATTCCGTTGTGCACCACGACGATCTGTCCGGTGCAGTCGCGGTGCGGGTGAGCATTTTCCTCGGTGGGGCGGCCATGGGTAGCCCAGCGTGTGTGGCCGATTCCATAGGTGCCTTCGATGGGAGATTTGGCGATGACTTCTTCGAGGTTGCGGAGCTTTCCAGGCGCCCGCCGAATCTCCAGCTTCCCGTCTTTCGTTACGACGGCGATACCCGCGGAATCGTAGCCGCGGTATTCGAGCTTGCGCAGACCTTCGATGATTACAGGCACAACTTTCTTGGGGCCGATGTAACCGACAATTCCGCACATTTGCGGTGTCTCCTGAATGTGTTTTTAAGAGCGTAACACGTCCGCCATTTCACCAAGCTGAATTCCCTAGATGGTGTCGCGAATGAGGTTACGGTTGGGAGGGAGGGCCTGTCGCCGCTTCAAGCTCGTAGGACTTGAGTTTGTCGCTGGCATCAAAATGAAACGTCACACGTGCGGTTGCGGGCTGGAGAGTGTCTGTATCGACACGATGAACGGTTGCCACGATCGCTTTCGCGTCACTGATGTTCTCCAGCGGGAAGCCCTGGGAGCTCAGAAAGAAGATCACACGCGACCTCGGTGTGCCCTGCGGTAGCTGGGAGTCCAACATCTCGTCGATTTGCCGCAAACGCGGGTCGGAACTGTGCGTGCTACTCTTGCATCCTGCGAGCGCCATCGCCAGAAAAACGCCGACTAGGAAAGAACCCAGGAA
Source organism: Candidatus Acidiferrum sp. (assembly GCA_041495565.1). Classification (GTDB taxonomy): domain Bacteria; phylum Acidobacteriota; class Terriglobia; order Acidiferrales; family UBA7541; genus Acidiferrum. Next base: position 6,725 of record JBGQCW010000065.1, on the reverse strand, counting down.
ACAACTCGGGAAAAACCTGACTGAACTCACGGGGCTTCTGAGCAGTGTGATCATAAGATTGGCTGCTCAGTCGACGATCTCGAAGCGATATTCCTCGATGACAGGATTTGTGAGCACTTCCTTCGAAATGCGTTCGAGCTGCCTCTGCGCTTCATCGCGGTTCCAGCCATCAAGATTCAACACGAAGAATTTCCCCTGACGAACCTCTTTCACGGCCGCGTAACCGAGGTCGGAGAGCGCGTGCTGAATGGTTTGCCCCTGCGGATCGAGTACCGTGCGTTTTGGCATGACCCAGACGTGTGCTTTCATGAGTTCAGTATAACATTGCCGTCAGCCGGTTCATGCTCTCCGCCTTTCGCCGGCCGAGGAAAATGCGTACTTGAAGCCCATCTCGACGATGCGGGCTAGCTCGTCCTCTTGAAGCCCCATGCGAAGCGCGTTTTCGTATTCCGTTTGAAGCGTCGTATGGAACATCGCGGGATCATCGGTGGAGAGCACGATGGGTATTCCGTGCCGCAAGAGCTTCGGCAGAGGGTGGTCTTCGATTTTTGCTTCCGCGCGGCGGAGTTGCAGAGCGAGGGCGCCCGTTTTCAAGTTGCTGCCAAGACAAACTTCCAGCGGAATCCGGCGTTCCGCGAGCAAGTCCATCAATTCGGGATCGTTGATCGCGGCAATGCCGTGGCCGATGCGTTCCGCACCCAGGAGCTCGATGGCTTCACGGATTTTTTCCGGGCCACCAACTTCGCCCGCATGCATCAATCGGTGCAAGCCGATTTCAGCGGCTCTCTCGTAAACGGCGCGAAACGCTTCGGTCGGAACGCTCAGTTCATCGCCGCCAATGCCAAATGCGACGATCGCACTAGAGCCGCAGCGCCGGGCGGACTCTACGACTTCCATTGCGGCTTCCGCGCCGAATTGGCGGGCCGCATCGAAAATCCAACGGATGCGCAGGCCGCGGCTTTCGAAGGGCTCGGTTGCGCGAAGGAGAGCTTCGAAATTTGCCTCGGGCTGCTGCTTTCTCAAGAGCATCACACCCACCGAGAGCGTGACCTCTGCGTAGACGACGCTTTGCGTCAGCAAATGTTCCGCAAGATCGCGAGCGATGAGGGCGTAGTCCTGCGGCTGCCGCAAGAAGGACGTCACCCACTTGAAGGCTTCGATGAATTCCGGGAAGTCGCGGTAGGCGTAACGCTGCCGCACTTCGTCTTCGGTAATGACGACCGCGTGTCGAGAGGTCAGCGCGCAGACCGTTGCAGGCTGGATGGAACCTTCGAGATGGAGGTGCAGCTCGGTTTTGGGGAGGGAAGCAATTCGGCTGGAGAACAAGGGCGGCGTCATCCGCTAAAGATCAGTGCGGCAACTGCGGCCGTCCGGCGTTGATCCACGCTGTGAGCCAGAAAGAGCCAACATCCGTCGCTGCGTCGGAGAGCTGGCGGATAAGTATTGCCGCTGCTTGATTGTAGAAGCGGTCGTAATACTCGTCGGTGAAGGAATTTACTCCGCGGCGCGCGTTGCGGTCGGCAAGAAGAACGGTTTCCAGCCAGCTATGAGCGCTGAGGCAAGCTTCAAATGCGCGATCCGTGGGATCGTCAATGAAGATCGCGTCGTTCGGCCGCATGGGGAAAAACGAGGAATAGCGGTCGATCAGGGTGGCTCCAAAGCGTTCGTTGATTCCCGCTTGGCCGCTCAGACGGCCATCGAAGTTGTCGGTAGTGTTGAAGGGATCATGGGCTTCAGCCACGTAATTTGCGAGAATGGCCGCGTCGAGTTTCGCCTCGTCCCACTTTCCAGCCTTCATGGCTTGGGTCAGCTTCTCGCTGTACACGCCAATCTGCCAGGGCAAGAGGCCATTCGCCTCCAGCTTCGCTTTGCCAAATTTTGTTACTGCCGTTTTGTAAACGCGCGGCAGAGCCTCGAACGGGAATCGCCCGTACTTGTCTAGAGCAATGAAATGATTGTGCCGCTCGGCAGGAGTCTTGGGGATCTCATCGAGAGGATTGGTCACATGCTGCGAAAGCACTGCGCGGTTTGCTTCGAAATACCAACGAATATCAGGTGGCAGAGTGTCGATGGCTTTGTTGACGACGAGTCTATGCCCGCCTCTGCCCCAGGCCCGCGAAACCTGCGGAAACGACAGGAAAATCACAAGGGAAGCCAGGACTATGGCTGCTTGTCTCCGTGGATGGCAATCCAACCATCGCTGCATTCTGCGATCCCTCTTATGCGCGATTCGCTGCTCTCAGAGTACTGTGCTTCCGGCCATAAAAAGAATAAAGCACCAGCCCCAGGATCATCCAAACAAAGAATCGTATCCAATTCATGATCGGCAGGCCGGCCATCAGCAATAGGCACGTGAAAATCGTAATGATGGGCGCCAGCGGTCCGCCCGGGGCGCGGAAAGCTCGCGGCCTGTCCGGCTCCCGATAGCGAAGAATGAGCACCCCGGCCGCCACTAGAGCGAACGCGAACAGAGTGCCGATATTCGAAAGATCGGCCAGCGTTCCGATGTCGAGCAGGCCTGCCGGGATACCGACCACGAATCCTGCCATCCAAGTCGAAAAATCCGGCGTCTGAAAACGTGGATGTACGCGCCCAAAAATTCTGGGGAACAGACCGTCACGCGACATGGCAAACCACACGCGGGCTTGTCCGAGCTGGAAAACCAGCAGGGAAGAAATCATTCCCATCAATGCGCCGATTAGCACCACCAGGCGAACTCCCGTGAAATGAAGCTTCTTGAGTGTGTTGACAACGGGAGCGGCGTCGTCCACCAGCGTGTCCCAGCGAACCAGCCCCGTGAGCACCACGACCACGGCAATATACAGAAGGCTGCAAATCACCAGCGTGGTGATAATGCCGATTGGCAAGTCGCGTTGCGGGTTCTTGCACTCCTCGGCCGCTGTGGAGACTGAATCGAATCCAATGTAGGTGAAGAAGACGATCGACCCACCCGTCAGAATTCCGGGCCAGCCGTTCGGCGCGAAAGGATGATAGTTCGCAGGATGGATGAGCTTGGACGCAAAACCCACGAACACCAAAATGGCAATAATTTTCAGCAGCACCATGATGTTGTTGGTTCGCGCCGACTCTTTGATACCGCGAACCAGAATCATGGTCAGCAGCATCACGATGATGAAAGCGGGCCAGTTGAAACCAAAATGCCAGCCCGGCCCATAGAGCGTGTTTCCCTGCAGGTCGCTCAATCCGCCAGGAAGATAGGCTGGAGAAATCCATCGCGGATTGGGGTGCAAACCGAACCAATCGAGCAAACCCACCATGTGCGCGGAAAAACCGACGCTGACGGCCATATTGCTCACCGCATACTCAAGAATGAGGTCCCAGCCGATGATCCAGGCGATGAGTTCTCCCATCGTCGCATACGTGTACGTGTACGCGCTACCCGCAATGGGAATCATGGCGGCAAGCTCCGCGTAGCACACCGATGCGAAGCCGCACACAATTGCCACCAAAATGAAAGAAATAGCAATGGCTGGCCCGGCGCCAGGCCGTCCAAACGAAGCGGAGTGGTGGATCAGGTATTCAAGAAGAGGGGCGTTCAGGATGGAGGAGGCTTGAAATTTTTGTCCGGCAATCGCCGTGCCGATGATGGTAAAGATGCCGGAGCCGATGACCGCGCCGATGCCCAGCGACGTCAGGCTCAGCCATCCCAGAGACTTTTTTAATCGGACTTCAGCATTTTCCGAATCCGACAGCAGTTGATCGATACTCTTGCAGCGGAAGAGTTGTGATCCCACCCATGCGCTCCGATCGCATCCGGGCAAACCTGAAGCTTGACCCTACCCGATACGCCTCTGGGGTATGAATGCGTGCCTCAATGTACCCCGAGAAGCGCCGTCACGCAACCCGTTGGCGTGCCCATCTTTAGGCGTACCTTCTACTCGCGCTAGGCCTGCTCGAGTTGTGCGTAGCGCTCGATAAACTTTTTCGTTCCGCGTCCCGGGAAGCTCACCGAGACGCGCCGGTCGTCGTCGTCGCCTTCGACGCCCACGATCGTTCCGACACCGTAGCTTGGATGCCGCACTTTTCGCCCGAGCATGGGATTCGCGTCTCCACCGCGCTTTGCTGCGGGTCTTCCAAACGAACTCGGGGACGACTGTCGCCGGGATGCCACAGCTGCTGGTTTCTGCCCGCCGCGCACCCGCCGCATGAACTCTTCCGGAGAATACGAATACTCCGGGTCGGGCTCATACCGGCGCGTCTCTCCGATCTCAGCCATCGAGCCGCGAACGGTGTCCACCAACTCGCTCGGTATTTCCGCGAGAAAGCGCGACGGCAGGGAAGCACGCAACTGCTGTTCGTTGCCGAAAATGCGCCGGTAAACAGCGCGCGTCATCGTCAAGGATTGCCGCGCGCGCGTCATCCCCACATAGACCAGCCGCCGTTCTTCTTCGATTCCTTTTTCTTCCGTGATGGAGCGGCTGTGCGGGCAGATGCCTTCTTCCATGCCGGTCAGGAATACATGATCGAACTCCAGCCCCTTGGTGCTGTGCAGGGTGATCAGCGTCACGCCTGGCTTGCCTTCAAATTGATCCGCGTCGCTGACGAGCGCGGCTGCATCCAGAAAATCGATGAACGTCTCGCCGGCTTCCATGCTCTCAGCGACGGCGCGCGTGAGCTCCTCGAGGTTTTCCACACGCGCAACATCTTCGGGCGTGTTGCGGTCCTTCAACATGTCCATGTAGCGGGATTCTTCCAAAACCGTTCGCAGGAATTCCGCAGGTTCCATCTCCGACAGAGCCACTTGGAGTTTGCCAAGGATTTCCCGGAACGCTCGCAATGGAGTGACCGCCCGGCCTGCTGATGCGCCGGAGATGAACTTTTCGATGGCCGTCCAAAGCGGTGTGCCATCCACGCGCGCCGATTCGCGCAGCGCGTCCACGGTTGTTTTGCCGATGCCGCGTGGAGGCACGTTCAGCACTCGCAAGAGCGCGATGTCGTCCTCCGGATGCATCGCCAGCCGCACGTAAGCCAGCGCATCCTTTACTTCCGCGCGATTGTAAAAGCTGATTCCGCCAACTAGTTTGTAGCGCAAACCGCGCCGGCGAAAGACTTCTTCGAACGCGCGCGACTGGAAATTCGTGCGGTATTCCACGGCGCAAGTCTGGTCCGAGTCATCGTTCAGGATGCGCTCCAGTTCGCCGGCGACGAACTCGGCTTCCGCCTGTGCATCGCGGGCTTCAAAATACTTGAGGTTGGCTCCGCCGCCTTTCTCCGCGCTCAGCGATTTTCCCAAGCGCTCGGGATTATTGGCGACGACCGCGCCGGCGGCATCAAGGATGTTCTGCGTCGAGCGGTAGTTGCGCTCGAGTTTGACGATGCGAGCGGTTGGGAAATCGCGCGAGAAACTCAGCAGGATGGATACGTCGGCGCCGCGCCAGCGGTAGATGGATTGGTCCTCGTCGCCAACCACGCAGACATTCTGGTGCGGCCCGGTCAGCAGGCGCATCAGTTCATATTGAACCCGATTCGTGTCCTGGTATTCGTCCACATGGATGAACTGGAAGCGCGCCTGCCACTTCAGGCGCGTGGGCGTCGAATCCCGCAGCAAGCGGGCAGACCGCAGCAGAAGGTCATCAAAATCCAGCGCTTTGCTATCGTGCAGGAGCTTTTCGTACGCTGCGAAAATGTCGGCTGTGCGCCGTCCGTCTTGATCTATTGCGGCAGCTCGAAGCTGTTCCGGCGTCTGGCCGTGATTTTTCGCGTAGCTAATCCTGCTCAAAACGTTTCGCGGCGTCAAGGAGTCGTCTTCGATTTGCAACTTGTTCATCGCCAGCTTCACGGCTGCCAATTGATCGTCGTCATCGTAGATGGCGAAATCGCGCGGCAGGCCAGCGGCAGCTGCATCGCGCCGCAGGAGCCGCGCGCAGAGAGAATGAAAAGTCGAAAGCCAGGGCTGTGCTGGCGGCACTCCTGCGCGCAGCAGCAGGTCCGAAACTCGATTGCGCATCTCTTCTGCTGCCTTGTTGGTGAAGGTCACAGCGAGGATTGCTTCGGCGGGTACTCCATTGGCGATCAGGTTGGCCATTCGAAAGGTGATGGCCCGCGTCTTGCCGGTCCCGGCACCTGCCAGGATCAGCACGGGGCCCTCGGTCGTTTCCACGGCAAGCCGTTGTTCCGGATTCAGTTCATCGAGAAGAGTGAGCATTTGTCCGCGGTGTTCGAAGAAAGTTTGCACACGTCATGGTAGCCGACGGAGATGCGCCGCGCAAACTTACCCAATTTCTCTTGCGCTAGTTGTTGCCGGGTCGGCTCAGATCAATTTCAAAATAGGTCAAAGACCGGTTTTTCTCCATCACTAGAAGATCAGGCACATAGAGGTGGGCCGTGCTCAACAGGTCAAATTGTCCCTGTAAATCAAAGTAGAGAAGTCCCTGCACCGTGCTGTGCGGCGCCACGACACTCGAAGGAATGGCTGCATTCTCAGCCTGCTTTTGCACTTCAAACCAGTTCTTATCCATGCCGGTCTTGGGCGCTCCAGTTGGAAAGGGGAATTTCTTTCTGGTCTTGGTCGGATCCTTTCTGGCGGGCGCGAGCGTTTCATAGGCGACTTGGTCTGCCGTGAGCGGTTCCAATTGCTGCCGATTGTCCTCGTCGATGCGCACCGAAAGTCGGATGCGGTCGAGATTCAGCTTGACGCTCTCATCCGAATCGTTGCGGAACGCAACCATCACCGCCAGGATCCCCGCCGCGAACGGCGACTTCTT
>JBGQCW010000064.1:0-8862 GCA_041495565.1 Candidatus Acidiferrum sp. | reverse complement strand
AGCGGCAGCGCGACGGACTTCAAGAATTGTTACGACCCTGCCTGGGGGCGATTCAAAGACCGGACCAGGCCCGCACTGGGAAATCACGAATATGTAGAGCCGACGGCGCGCGCCTATTTTGAGTATTGGGGAGCGCAGGCTGGACCCGCAGGCAAGGGCTACTACAGTTACGACTTGGGCGCGTGGCACATCGTGGCGCTGAATTCCAACTGCTACGCCAAGGATCTAGGCGGGTGCGGCAAAGGGTCGCCGCAAGAGACATGGCTGAAAGAGGACCTCGCGAACCACAGCAATGCCTGCATCATCGCTTATGGCCACCACGCCCTGTTCAGCAGCGGCGTCTTCCAAAAGCACGCCGTGCACCCCGAGCTGAAACAATTGTGGCAAGACCTTTACGCCGCTCACGCTGATTTGGTTCTGGCGGGACATGAACACTCCTACGAACGATTCGCGGCACAGGACCCCGATGGCAACGCCGACCCCGAGCATGGCATTCGCGAAATTGTCGTTGGGACGGGCGGACGCAACCACGATCTCCTCGGCTTTGCCACACCAAACAGCGAAGTGCGGGACTGGCAGACGTTTGGTGTGCTGAAACTGGCCCTGGCCCCCGGCAAGTACACCTGGGAATTCATCCCCGAAGAAGGAAAACCGTTCCGAGACTCCGGGAGCGGTGTCTGCCACAACCAGCCGAAAGCGGCGAACTAGGATTCGTTCCGAGCATGGCGGCGCGATGCCCCACAGCAATATTACGGCTTAGCCGCGAAGCACGCACCGCCCGCAGCGGCGGCTTCCACTAACTTCTGCACCGCGGGCGCAGGAATCAGCAGCAACTGCGCTTTTGGTTTCTTCGCTTGCTCAATCACGGCGAGTTGTTGCGCCTTCCACGAATCAGCAGCAGGCTGTCCTTTCGCAATTGTGTCGAGAGCGGCAAGCCCCGCAGCCCCGAGCGCTGAGAGATCCTGCGAGCTGGCCGCGACTTCTTTCACCAGAAACGACCGCTGGACGAGCGGCTGAAGTTTTGCATCATTGTCTCGCCAGACCGTTAGCTGTGCGCGCAGCCGAAGTTCGGCAGCCGCATCGCGGCAAGAGGCCGCCAGATACTGATCCACTAGCTCCGCAAAATGCCGGCCCGCATCGCTCTCCAGCGGCACGGCATCGACCACCCGGTTCATCGGCGTGGCGCTGGTCGGCTCGGCCGGCGCGGTTTTTTCGCGCGTGTAGTCCTTCACCGGTTCGACCACGTCGGTGAGCGTGCGCAACGCAGCAAACTCCTCCGGTGACGACGAACCCGCGATGCGCTGAAGCATCTGGCGGTAATAGGTCTTGTGCGTGAGGCCAAGCCATTCCAGCCGCGCGCTGATGAAATCCAGCCGCGCGTACATCGATGCGGGATCGCGCACCACCTGAGGCGACCAGAAGCGCTCCGCAATGGCCGCGTTCCTTGGCCAGATCCGTGAATCCACGTTTTCCGGGTTGACGTATTCCGCCCACATGCAGGATTCGCCGCCCAGTATTCGCTGTTTTTCTTCGGGAGTGAGACTTGCCGCGTCGCCGCTCATGGGGTCCACCGCATAGTGCCGCGCCGCCGGCCAGCCCAAATCCAGGTAATAGCCATTCGACAAAATCCCGCGATAGCCTTGCTTTGCCGCCAGCGCCAGCGACGCCTGCCCGCGCCACGACTGAATCACGACATCCTTCGGCACTCCCGGCACCAGCACTTCGTCCCAGCCGACCACCGCCTTGCCGTGTTTCACCACCAGCTTCTGCACGCGCCCGCTGAAATACGCTTGCAGCGCGTCGTTATTCTTGATTCCGTGCGCTTTCATGTAGGCTTGAATCTTCGGATTCGCGTCCCACTCCTTGCCGTTCACCTCATCGCCGCCGATATGAAAGAAACGGTCCGGAAAAGTCTTCGCCATCTCGCCGATCAGCTCATCGAGAAGCTTGTAGACTTTTTCGTTCGTCGGATCCATCGCCGGATCGAAAATCCCCCACCTGCGCTCGATCCCGTAAGGCCCTTTTCCGCTCGCCAGCTCTGGATGCCCCACGAACCACGCCGTGCTGTGCCCCGGCATATCGAATTCCGGCACCACGCGGATGCCGCGATCGCGCGCGTAGGCGATCAAGTCACGAATTTCATCCTGCGTGTAATACAAGCCATCCGAGCCCCATTCGTGGAGCTTCGGAAATTTCTTGCTCTCCACGCGGAAGCCCTGGTTCTCCGACAAGTGCCAGTGGAAAACGTTCATCTTCACAGCTTCCATTCCGTCGAGGTTTCTCTTGATAACGTCGAAAGGAATGAAATGCCGCGCGGAATCGATCATCAAACCGCGCCAGGGAAAACGCGGCTTGTCCTGAGCGGTGACAAGCGGCGCGGCAAACCCGTCAGGCGAAACATCCACGAGCTGAAGAAATGTCTGTAAGCCATGCATCGTTCCAAGCGGTGTCGTCGCGCTGAGCTTCGCGCCGCTGGCGCTCAGCTCCAGAACGTAGGATTCGTCCTCGCCTACTTCCTGAATTTCCTTGCTGGCATGCGCGGTTTGGATGACGAGAGTGGCTTTCGGGTCCTTCCCGGGTTTCAACAAGAGCGGCAGCGCCGTTTGATGAGCCAGTTGCCGCAGAAATCGCTCGACGGCCCGGTCGAGGCGCGCTTCGCCATATCCGCTGAGGGCTACGGAAAACGACGAGTCCACGCGCAGGCTTCCACTCCCCGCCTGGACGTTTGCGGGGACGGGCATGAGATTCAACGCGGGCTGTTGCGCTGCGGTCATCGCCGGGTGCGACACCAACCAAAAAACGATTATGCCAAAGCCGCTCAACCGGGGCTTCTGCGCCATTTTCGGAGAATCCTCTCGAATGAGAAATTTAGGATGACTGCTATGTAGCACCCGCCTCCGCATACTGTCATATCTTGAGCGTCCTGCGAAGCGGATTTCGGGTAGGACAGACATTCCTGTCTGTCCGGCAGAATGATGGCAACCATTCACAAAGCGGACAGGCAGGAATGCCTGTCCCACAAGAGGCGCCTGAGTTAGAATAATAAATTCAGTGCAGCGCAGATGAAAACACCATGAAAACGTCCATCGCCATCTATCCCGGCTCGTTTGATCCGGTCACCAACGGCCACCTCGATCTGATCGAGCGCGGCGAGAAGATGTTTGATCTGTTGATCGTGGCGGTGCTGCGCAACACGGAAAAGCAGCCGTTGTTCACCGTCGCCGAACGCGTGGAGATGCTGCGCGAAGTCACCAAGCAGTGGGCCGACGTGGAAGTGGACGTGTTCGATGGCTTGCTCGTTGACTATGCACGCAAGCGGCACGCCGGCGTGATTCTCCGCGGCATCCGCGCCGTCTCCGACTACGAATACGAACTGCAGATGGCGCTGATGAACCGCAAGCTGGAGTCGCGGCTGGAGACCGTCTTCATGCTGCCCGGGGAACTGTACAGCTACTTGAGTTCGAAGCTCGTACGGGAAATCGCGCAGCACGGCGGCCCGTTGAACGATCTCGTGCCTCCGACAGTTGAGCAGAGACTGCGCGCAAAAGTTTCGAAAGTGTGAACGAAAACCGTCAACGTCCCACAAGGAGCAAAGGTGCGACTAACGGACCGCATTAACCGCATACAAATCTCGCAAACAGCGGCAGTCATCGCTGAGGCCGACAAGCTGAAGTCCCGTGGAGTGGACGTCGCAGACTTCGGTCCCGGCGAACCGGACTTCCCCACGCCAGACCACATCAAGAAGGCGGCCATCAAGGCGATCGAGGAGAATAAATCGAAATACACGCCGACGGGCGGCATCATGCCTTTGCGCGAGGCCATCTGCGTGTGGCACAAGCGCGAGCTTGGCTCCTCCTACGAGCCGAAAGAATGCGTGGTCAGCGTCGGCGGCAAGCACTCCATCTTCAACGTGATGAGCGTGCTCATCCAGCATGGCGACGAGGTCATTATCCCCGCACCGTACTGGGTGAGCTTCCCGGACATCGTGAAGTACGCGGGCGGAACGCCCGTATTCGTCGAAACGCGCCCGGAAGATGGCTTTAGCGTCAAAGCGTCAGCCATCGAAAAGGCCATTACGTCAAGAACAAGACTCCTGGTTCTCAATTCGCCGAGCAATCCGACCGGCGGCGTCGTCCCGCCTGATGAATACGAGCGCATCCTGGCCGTCTGCAAGAAGCACAACGTCTGGCTGATGGGCGACGAGTGCTATTCGCACTTCACCTACGAACCACACAAACCGTACTCGATTGCCAGCGCCGCGGGTTCGAAAGAAAACGTCATCATCATCGGCTCCGTTTCAAAAACCTTTGCGATGACTGGTTGGCGCATCGGCTACGCGCTAGGGCCGGAGGCGCTGATCCAGGCGCTCATCAAGCTGCAGAGCCAGTCCACCTCGAATGCCACGTCGATCGCGCAGTACGCCGCACTCGAAGCGATGCGGGGATCGATGGAAAGCGTGCCGGCCATGCTTGTCGAGTATACGAAGCGCCGCAAACGTATCGTGGAAGGTCTGCGCGCTATTCCCGGTGTGACCTGCGAATGGCCAGGCGGCGCTTTCTACGCGTTCCCCAACATCTTGGCGCACCTTTCGAGTGGCTCAGGAAGACCGGCTTTGGCAAAGACATGCACGGAAATCTCGAAGCTGTTGCTTGAGAAAGCCCAGGTCGCAGTCGTGCCGGGCGAAGCCTTTGGCGCACCGGGCTATCTGCGGCTTTCCTACGCCACGTCCATCGAACGCATCGAGGAAGGCTTGCGGCGCCTTGAACGTTTTTTCTCTCGCGCAGAAGCCGCATCCTAAGCCGTGAGGCCCACGCCCACACGCATCGAGCCCATTTTTAGCCCACGAATTTGGGGCGCGCGCTCGTTGGCGCCTCTGTATCCCGAAAAATCAAATTTGCTCGAGCCGCTCGGCGAAGCATGGCTCACCGGTGTGGATTGCAAGATTGCCACCGGCCCGTACGCCGGAAAAACGCTCGGCGATGCCTGGGCGGAAATGCCCGCAGAGTGGCGCGGCGAACAACTCGCCGCCGTTGCGGACTTCCCTCTCCTCGTCAAGTTCATCTTCCCCTCGGATAAGCTTTCCATCCAAGTTCATCCGGACGATGCCTATGCCTCGGCGCACGAAAAGGCCGCCGGTGGCCGCGGCAAAACCGAAATGTGGCACGTCGTTTCCGCGTATTCAGGAGCGCAAGTGCTCGTTGGTCTGAAACCTGGTGTGGACAAGGAAAAATTTTGTGCGGGACTCGCTCATCACACGCTGGAAAATTTATTCGAAGCGGTCCCAGTCAATACTGGCGACACTCTTTTCGTGCCCGCCGGCACTCCTCACACCATCGGTCCCGGCATGGTGCTCTGCGAAGTACAGGAATATTCGGACCTGACCTATCGCGTCTATGATTACGGCCGCGTGGATGCCCGCGGGAAGCCGCGCGAATTGCACATCGAGAAGGCGCTGGAGGTGACGAACTTCGGCACGCGCGCCGGAGGAAAGGTCACTCCCCTGCCTCTACCCGCGGGTGGTGCCGCGAGATCACTGCTCACTGCTTGCCGTTTCTTCGCAACAGAGCGATGGGAGTGTTCCGAGAAATGCGAAATCCTGATCGATGCCGCGCGATTTGAACTCATTGTAGTTCTGGAAGGCGCAGGGAGTTTCTCCTGGCCGGACAGCGCGGCGCGCTATCACCGCGGCGAATGCTGGCTGGTGCCCGCTTCGCAAGGCCGCATTGGGGTTCAGCCGGAGGCCCCCACGTCCTTGATCCGCACTTATGTGCCGGATGTCGCGGCTCTGCGAACAGAGCTACACCAGAGCGGCATCTCGGCAGCCGCGCTCGCACAAGTCATTTTCGATTAGGCAGCACACGCATGGCGAAAGAGAAACTAGATGTCCACGCAGTTATTCTCGCCGGAGGGCGCGGAACGCGCTTCTGGCCGCGCAGCCGCACGCGTACTCCAAAGCAGCTTCTGAATATCGTGGGCAAAGACACAATGCTCGAGCAAACCGTCGCGCGGCTGCGCCCGCTCATTCAGCCCGGCCGCATTTGGACGGTCACGAATAAGGAGCAGGCAGCCGCCGTGCGCAAGCAAGTTCCTGCCGCGGCGCGCAAGCGCGTACTGACGGAACCCCTCGGTCGCAACACCGCCGCAGCGATCGCCCTTGCAGCCATTCACATTCGCCACGCCGCGGGCGGCGACGCGTTGATGGCCGTGCTGCCCGCCGATCACTACATCGAACATGCGGAAAAATACCGTGAGATTGTCAGCGCCGCTCTCGACGTGGCACGCGATCCGGGGCGCATGGTCGTGCTCGGCATTCCTCCCACGCGGCCAGAAACTGGTTTCGGCTACGTCGAGCGTATGAGTGAATCGATCGGGACCAAGGGCTTTCCGGTTTTCGCCGTTCGGCGCTTCACGGAAAAGCCCGAACTGAAGCTCGCGCAAGAATACGTTGCCACCGGGAACTATCACTGGAACGCCGGTATGTTCTTCTGGCGCGTTTCCACGTTCCTCGAAAACCTAAAACAATTCTTGCCGAAAACCCACGCGGCATTGGAAAAACTCTCCGCATCCATCGGAACCCGCAGCTACGAACGCAAGCTGCGAGCGATCTACCCGAAGCTCGAAAATATCTCCGTGGACTACGCCGTTCTCGAACCGGCAACGAGGGCGGAGGGTGCGCCGCGCGTCTTTGTGATTCCCGCCGAAGTGGGCTGGAGCGATATCGGCTCCTGGGGAGCCGTGCATGGGCTGCTCCTGGACAAAAACTCCGCCGACGGCAACGTCTTCGTCAGCCCGGGCTACGCTTTCGACGCCCGGGGCAATCTGATCTCTAGCCCCGGAAAATACGCCGTCGTGATCGGCGTGCACGACCTGATCGTTGTCGATACGCCCGACGCCTTGCTCATCTGCCCGCGCGACCGCGCCCAGGACGTCGCCAAAATCGTGAAATGGCTCGAAGAACACCGCCGGAAGGACCTCCTCTAACAGGCCATTCCGGCTGTTGGGGAAACTATTGCTTCGCGTATACTTACCTGCAATGACCTCGATTCGATTTGGAACCGATGGCTGGCGCGGCGTTATCGCAGAGGATTTTACCTTCGCGAATGCGCGGATTGTGGCGCAGGCTATCGCACGTTACGTCGTGCGCTGCGAAGACGCGCGCAAGGGCGTCATCATCGGCTACGACCATCGCTTCGCCTCGGACGGCATCGCTGCCGCCGTCGCCGAAGTGGTCTCCGCCAGCGGCACTCCCGTCTGGCTGACAGACAAGCCTTGCCCGACGCCGGCGGTCTCTTATCTAGTCAGACAACGCGCCGCTGCAGGCGGCATCGTCATCACTGCGAGCCACAATCCGTATCGCTGGAACGGCATCAAGTACAAGGCCAGCTATGGCAGCAGCGCTCTGCCTGCGATCGTCGCGCAGATTGAGCAAGAACTGGAAAACGTGCAGCAGAAAGGCGTTTCGCCCCTGCCGCCGCGCAAAGATCTCATCCAGTCGCTCGAGCCGCGTGCGCCTTACCTCGACGCCCTTGAAAAATTGGTTGACTGGAATCGCCTGCGCGATGCCAGGTTGCGCTTCGTCTTCGACCCCATGCACGGCTCCGCAGCTGGCCTGCTGCCCGAGCTTTTCAAGCGCAATGGAATCCCTTGCGACGAAATTCGCGGCACGCGCGACCCGCGATTCGGCGGCGTCCATCCCGAACCCATTGAGCCGCACATCGAAGCGCTGCGCGAAGCGGTCCTAGCCGGAAAATACGATGCGGGCTTTTGCGCCGACGGCGATGGCGACCGCATCGGAGCCGTCGACCGCGACGGCACTTTCGTCAATCCCCACCAGATTTTCGCGTTGCTCGTTTGGCATCTGGCTGGAACGCGCAATCTGCCGGGAGACATCGCTAAAACTTTCTCCGTCACGAAGCTAATCGATAAGCTCGCCGCCAAGTTTGGCCGGAAGCTCCACGAAACGCCCATCGGCTTCAAATACATCTGCGAACTGATGCTCGAACAGAATATCCTCATCGGTGGAGAAGAAAGCGGCGGCATCGGCACCAGCCTCTACATCCCCGAACGCGACGCGACGGTTTCCGCGCTCCTCCTCGCGGAATTGATGGCCTGGCACGGCAAATCGCTGGGTGAGCTGCTCGCCGCGCTCCACGCCGAATTCGGCGAGTATCATTACGGCCGCGTGGACCTCGCTCTGAAGCCAGGCCAAAAAGAAAAAGCCATCGCTCATTTTTCGAACGGCAAGCTGGACCGCATCCTCGATCTGCCCGTTGTCCGCCGCGAGGACATGGATGGCATCAAGGTCTATCTCGGTGAAGTCGGGTGGCTACTGGTCCGCGCTTCAGGCACGGAGAATCTTTTGCGAGTTTATTGCGAAACGTCAAAACCGGAGACCACGCGCCGCGTTCTCGAAGCGGTAACGGAAATAGTTCACAATCTTTAGGTCACGTCATGAACACAATCAATCTGAAAGAAAAATTCAGCCGCTTCTCCGACTACTGCAACCCGCGCGTCCTCGGCGAAGTGAACGACTGCCACGTCAAAGCCGTCAAGCTCAAGGGCGAATTTATCTGGCACCATCACGAAAACGAAGACGAGCTGTTTTTGGTCGTCAAAGGCACTCTGCGAATGAAGTTCCGCGACCATGAAGCCATCGTAAATGATGGCGAATTCATCGTCGTTCCGCGCGGCGTCGAGCATTGCCCCGTCGCTGATGAAGAAGTCCACATCCTCTTGATTGAACCGAAATCCACACGCAACACCGGGAACATCACCAACGAAAGGACCGTCGCCCAGCTCGAGCAAATCTGAACCGTTCACCCGCTCTTGCGGCCACCTGCCACCAGCCATGGAACATCGCTT
>JBGQCW010000063.1:0-8949 GCA_041495565.1 Candidatus Acidiferrum sp. | reverse complement strand
CCCCGATGCACCGCTCACATTTTCGGAGCAAGCCTCTTGGTGTCTCTCGCTCTTTTGCTCTGCTATTGCTTGCGGCGCTGCCTTTAGTCCAAGCGCGCGCGCAGTCCACCGCGCATTCACAATCCCTTGCGGAAGCGATCGAGATTGACACCAATGCGCCCGCGCACCCCTTCCCCCACTTTTGGGAACAGATGTTTGGCTCGGAACGCGGCATCGTCACCCTGCGCGAGAGCTACCGCGACGATTTGCGCGAAACCCGGCGCATCACCGGTTTCGAATACGTCCGCTTCCACGCGATCTTCCACGACGAAGTAGGGCTTTACGACGAGGACAAAGACGGCAAGCCCGTCTACAATTTTTCCTATGTCGACCAGATTTACGACGGGCTCCTCGAGAACAAAGTTCGCCCCTTCATCGAATTGAGCTTCATGCCGAAGAAGCTCACCTCGGATCCCAGCGCGGTCCATCCCTTCTGGTACAGGCAAAACGTCGCGCCGCCGAAGGATTGGAACAAGTGGGAACAGATGATCGAGAGTTTCACGCGGCATCTCGTCGGCCGCTACGGTATCGAGGAAGTCGCGCAGTGGTATTTCGAAGTGTGGAACGAGCCCAACATTGACTTCTGGGCCGGCAATCCGAAAGAAGCCACTTACTACGAGCTCTACGATCGCGCCGCACGCGCCATCAAGCGGGTGAGCCCGCGACTCCGCGTGGGCGGCCCCGCCACGGCACAAGCTGCCTGGGTGGATCGCTTCCTTGCGCACTGCAAAGAGAAAAATGTCCCGGTGGACTTTGCTTCAACCCACGTCTACGGCAATGACAAAGCCGAAGATGTCTTCGGCACGCACGAACAGATTTCACGAAATCAAATGGTCTGCCGCGCGGTCAAAAAAGTTCACGCACAGATCGCCGCATCTGCTTTCCCGCATATGCCGCTCATCTGGAGCGAGTACAACGCCAGCTACATGAATGAACCAGCCGTCACGGACACTGCCTTCATGGGTCCGTGGCTGGCAGACACCATTCGCCAATGCGACGGCCTCACCGCCATGATGAGCTACTGGACTTTTTCCGATGTGTTCGAAGAACAAGGCGTGGTGAAGACGCCCTTCTACGGCGGTTTTGGTTTGCTTGCTGAAGGCAACATCCCGAAGCCGTCCTTCAACGGCTTCGCGCTCCTCCATCAGCTTGGCGACACGCGCCTCGACGTCAACTCCGATAGCGTCATCGTCACGCGCCGTAAAGATGGCTCGCTCGCCATCGCCGCCTGGAATCTCTTCCTGCCCGAAGAAGCCGGTTCACCGAAAATCGTTACGCTGCATGTCAAGGGTCTGACTCCCGCAAAGTCCGCCCGCATCACCATTGTGGATAAGGACCACGGCTCGCCGCTCCCCGCCTGGGAAAAAATGGGCCGGCCCGCAACCCCCACGCTCGCGCAGATCGAGACACTTCAGAAAGCGGCCGCGCTACCCGCGGCGCTATCGCGCCCCCTCAAGAGCGGCTCCCTCACTCTTACGTTGCAGCCTCAAGCCCTGGCGTTGATCGAACTCAGCAAGTAGCAGGTTGATCTTGGCGCCAGATTGTCAGTACCAGCGTGTCGCTGCGTTAGGAAGCCTGGTTATTGCAGACGAAACCCCGCGCGGGCCATTCCATTTTTCGCGACTTCGTTTTTCATGAACTGCTCCCAAACGAAGCCAGTTCGCGCGTTTTCCGCCATCAGCAGCGTGATCCCCAGATCAATCCCAATCACGTCCGGGTTGTACCAGTTTTTGAGCGGATTAAAAGCGTCCACGAAGCCGTATTTTCGCCAGCCGCGTTTGGCGTATTTTTCACGGATCGTTCGAAGCACGCGCAGCGCTTCTGCCGGCAAAAATGGCAAGGAGCCCCCCGCCGCGGAGGGGACGATGCTGCCGTCGATCGGTCCCATCGGGGGCGGTCCGCCCCACGCCACGTACCCATGCGCCGAGTCCGAAGCCGTTATGCCCCACAGATCTTCGCTGTAGTCCGGAAATTGTTTCGCCATCGCCAGGCACCATAGCTTGTGGGCCTTCGTCGCAATCACCGAATTTTCGAAGTAGTTCGCGTACGCGTCCACTTTCCCGCGGAAGTCGAACCAGGCATGAGAATACTGGTGCACGAAGAGAGGAGCGTGCGACCCGATATAGCGCAGGCCGCTGAATTCAAACCGCGGGCGTTCCCACGCATCCCAGCACTCCTTCGGCAACGGATGCGTCGAAGACCCAAGGCCGAGCAGGTAGATCATCATCAGCTCGCTGTAACTCTTCCACCTCGCTTTGAGGAACCCGCTCTCCGGTTTCCAGCCCATCGACAGCGTCCTTTCTCCCTGCAGCAACCAGCTCCAATCCACGCGCTCGTAGATCTTCGTGGCCAGGTCGCGAATCTCAGCATCGTCAAAATACGCACCGCAAGCTAGCGCTCCGCAGAGAAAAATTGATGTGTCGATCGAGGATATCTCCGATTGGAAATCGCGGTCGCCATTCTGCATGTTGAGAAAATGAAAGAAAAACCCATTCTTGTGGCTTAAGCGCGTGGCGGCAAAACGCAGCGCGCTTCGAACGCGCTCGCGAATTTTCTTGCCGTCTTCCCAACCCCGATGGTCCGCGATGCAGAGGGCAGTGAGCCCAAATCCTGTCGCAGCGATGCTTGCGGATGTGCGGGCATCGGGGCCGCCTGCCTGGCTGCGGTCTTTTACCAGGCCGGTATAGGGATTCGCTTCTTCCCAAAAGTACCGGAAGCTGGCTCGCTCCACCTCTTCCAGGAGGGCGTCTTCTGTCGAAGAGAACCGATATTTGGTTGGATCGCTGAGCAACACAGGTGCGGGCTTACCCTGGATTGGCGGCGAAACCTTTTGTGGTGGCGGTGGTGGGTTCTGCACAAATTGTGACGCAAGGAAGCGAGAAGACCCTAGTGGGAGGACACCGGCAATGGCCCGGACTTGCCGTAGCCATGCACGCCTTGAGATCTTCTGAATGGTCACCGCAAGCTCCGCCCGTAGCGTGGCCAATGTCCCACCCGCAAGGAGCGGACTGGCCACTCCAAATCATACTTTCGTTATTCCACCGGCGCAAAATTCCCCATAGACAGAAGATTCGTGGGCTGGAGTAATCGAGGAAATCGATCTTTTCGAATAGCTGACTCCTCCTGCTAAGAGCCGCTTCCGGGCCCCGGCTCAAGATCGGCCGTGCCGACGAGAGCCCATCGGCCCCCAACGCACAGGAGGAAGGGAACTCTTCGAGGTCGGCGGTGGGAATCGAGCGGATTGCCCCTCGCGAAGCGGTCAGCCCGATATCCCCCGGTAGCGCCGCCTGCAAGCAGATAATCTCGAGCTCACTCCTTGAAACCGATGATCAGACATAGGCGGCGACGAAATAGCGAGGGTTCTGCCACATTCAATTGGCGGGCTGGTGTATGAGTAGTAGGAAGCGGGAACGAGCGTGCAGGCGCTCTGCAAACGGGTGAGGAAGTGCATTGGGATTGATTCGCCATTTAGCCGTTTTTCTCACAAATATGTTGCCCTACTTTTCTCCATCCCTTTGAGGCTGGGAGGATTGGTTAGGGATCATATTATGCCGCGTTGGTAATTATTGAACCCGGTGATCTGGTTCGAGTGCCCCATTTGAGATAGCTGGTGGTAAGGGGATTTCCCGACAGTTATCGGCAGCGTGTTGGGCAGTGGCCAGTTTCCGGTTACCCGTGCGGGATCCCGAAACTGAACTATATGTGGTGAGGCATGACCGTACACACTCTATTGTGAATATCTCCAACTCATGTCGTAACCAGAAAGGCGCTGCTTTCTCACGGTCCGTACGTTGGACCTCGATTCGGAGTAACCTTGCCGCAGGTGCTCGGCAAGGCTCGGGAGCCAGAATGGGCAGCACTCCTTGGAGATGGGATCTCCTTACGAGGTCCCAAGCAGTACGGTGGTCGATCGTGGTGGGGAGTTGCGTCCTTCTAGTGGCGTGGCGGCTGCGAAAGTTCCCTTACCTCCCCGATCCTTCACTCTACGCAGAGCTTCAACTCACCAGCGGGATACTTGCGTTCACCTTCGCCGCCATTGCCCTGGTAAGGTTTCGAGGAACGCGCGATCGGCTTCCTTTGATTTTCGCTTGTGGCTTCGTCATCGTAGGTTTTGCTTTGACCAGCTCCAGCCTCGTTTTTTCTCATCCTTCACCGGCAGGATACGGCGCAAGTCTGAGGGATCCCATGGCCTGGGTGATCAGCCGAACGTTATTGGCGGTACTTCTCGTGGCTGGTTTGGTTGTCGAACGGCGCTTTCCAACGGCGCGCAACCCAAGCCGCGAGATTGCTTGGTCGCTCGTTGTCGTTGTCCTCTTGACGTCGCTGCTGAGTGCTACCCATTGGCAATTGCCCGCCGATTTTGTAGTTCAGCCCGGGGGAACGTTTCCGCGGCCAGGGAATCTGTTTCCAGCCGGGCTCTTTCTGTTGGCGGCAATCGGATATCACTTGCGCCTGAGAAAGAATCGCACCCCGTTTGATCGTTCCCTCTACATTTCGGCAATATTGAATATTGCTTCCTGTCTTGCCGCCAGCCAGTCGGATCGCACATTCGACGCTCCTTTTGCGTTCGCGGAGATTCTTCAATTCGGCAGTTACGCCGTACTTTTGGGGGGCGCACTTTTTGACAACGCTCAACTCTTCGAGAATATCCGTGAACTGGCTGTAACCGATTCCTTGACGGGTCTGGCCAATCATCGCCGGCTGGTAGAGGTCCTGGGGAATGAGATCGAGAGGGCTAAGCGAGCAGGAAGCCAGTTTGCTCTCCTGCTATTTGATTTGGACGGGCTGAAAAAGATCAATGATCACTATGGGCATTTGGTTGGAACGCGCGCGATATGCCGTGTGGCCGACGCCCTCCGTCTTCATACCCGGACGATCGATACGGCCGCAAGACAGGGAGGAGACGAGTTCGCCCTGGTCTTGCCGGAAACGGGAGTGAAGGGTGCAGAGGAGGCCGCTTTGCGGGTCTGCGAGCGCGTGGCAAAGGACGCCGAAGCGCCACACATTTCGATTAGCGCAGGCCTCGCTGTGTACCCGCAAGATGGGCAAACGATTGAAGCACTTCTCAGCGCCGCGGATCAGGCGCTTTACAAGATGAAAGGCCGCGACGCGGTGGCATTGGACTTGACGAAGGCGAAGGCCATGTAACGGTCATTCCTGCGTGGAGGTATGGCCCATGCGTACGTACACCCACGCGCGCTCCCTAAGTTCTCACAATATAAACACTTACGCTACAACCTAGGCTGCTAGGCAAGAGTTAATGTGGCTGCGCTGACGAAGATTCAAAGCTGAACGTGGAGCGTAGATCCACAACGGCTTGCCGCAAATCTTCTGTGAACGCGGCGTAGTCTGCTTCGCTCGATGCCTGAGAAGAACTGGGATGGGGCTTGGGGGTGGATTGCATGGGCGAGCCGAACTGAAGATTAACACGCATCCCCGTCCAGGGCAGGAATGCTTTCCAGGAGATGGCTCGATTTCGCGGCCAGATCGAAAACGTGCCACGGATCGCAACAGGAATGATGGGCACTTGAAGGTGCGTAGAAAGTATCGCCGCGCCCTTCTTGAATTTCTTTACTTCCGCGTCGATGGAACGCTCCCCTTCCGGAAAAAGAACGAGGACCATGCCGTGGCGCAAACCGAACGAACCTGCTTGCATGGCGCGTAGCAGGTTGGTGTCGGGATCGACGGGAGCCAGGCGCATCCATCGGGCTGCTTTCGCGCGCAAGGGAGTCGCGAAATATTCGCTGGCGCCTACAAAGAAGAGCTTTCGAAATAAGCTATAGGGGAGCGCGCCGACCAGAAAAAAGGGATCGAGATAACTCTCGTGATTGGGGCAAATCAGAAACGCGCCCTTCCGGGGAAGATTTTCGAGACCGGTCACGCGAAATCTGACCAAGAAGCGCGCGAGCAGGCTCGCGAGTTTCAAGATCACGAAAACCAGGAAGGTGACGATGCGGTGAGGTTCGAGGAGGTCTTTGAACAGCGGCTCGTCCTGGGGCAGATTCGCCAAGAGTTTGTCCCAAGCGCGGAGAGGCCGGACCGAGGCGGGCTCGCTGGCTCGCGCGCGCACCGCATCGACGAGCTGACGCACGGTGTAGGTGGATTGGGCGACTTCGTCCGGGATGTTCACGCCGAACAATTGCTCGAGATTCGTCAGAACTTCGACGCGTTCGATGGAATCGAGGCCGAGATCGAGCTCCAAATTTGCGCTAGCGCGCACCGCAGTCTTGTCATGCGAAGCTTCCCGTAGCAACTGCAGCGCCTGAGCAACCGGAGGGTCGGCAGCCCAGGTGGCTTCTTCCTTACTGAGTGGCACATCTGGTGTTTCCCCCTTTTCCACCTCTGCTTGGCCCTGTAAATGGCGTGCGATTTCAAAGCGCTTCAGCTTCCTTGTGGTCGTGCGGGGCAGGGGCTCCGTCCGGATTTCATAGCTAAGGATGCGCTTGTGGGCCGGCAAATGGATGGACAGATTTTCAATGTCGAAACGCAGGACCTCCTTGATGTTTAGCACTTTGCGCGCCTTCATTACGTCCAAATCGGGCACGATGACGGCATGCAAGCGCTCGGCTAATGGTTTGCCCGGTAAGGCATGGCCAAGGATGCAGAGCTCCTTTATATAGGGCGACTGCGCGTAGTGCGCTTCGATTTCCTCGGGGTAGATGTTTTTGCCGGAGCTGAGGACGATCACTTCCTTCTTCCGGCCGGTGATACTCAGCCTCCCGTGCGGATCCAGGTAGCCGAGGTCGCCGGTCAACAGCCATCCATCTTTGAGAACTTCGGCGGTTGCATCGGGCCGGCGGAAATAGCCCTTCATCACGATGGAGCCGCGGATAGCGATTTCGCCGCTCGGCAGCCCGTCCTTTGGAGCGGTTTCATCCGGCATGATTCTTACTTCCACACTGGGGAGAGGCTGACCCACGGAACCTTGGCCACCCTCGCCAACCCGGGTGAGAGTCGCAGCGCCGGAAGTCTCTGTCAGCCCATAAGCCTCGAGAAGGTTGAAACCCAGCCGGTGAAAGTCCCGCCCAATCGAAGGATCAAACCGCGCGCCGCCAGTAACCAGGATACGCATTTTGCTTCCCAGAACGTCGTGAACGGCGGAAAAGATCATGGGCCCGATGTTGAGGCCAGTGAATCGGCGGAGGAGGCCGTTGGTACTCAGAAGCATCCGGAAAAAAGCGGATTTCAGCTTTCCGCCTTCAGCAACTCTGCTGAGCAGGCGCTCGTGGATTAAATAGAAAAATTGCGGAACGCAACAGAAAAGAGTTGGTTGGTATTGCCGAAGGGCACTCAGAAGTGCGGAGGCGCTGACGTCTTCGATGAAGATGACGCGAGCTCCCACGACAAACGGCAGCAAGAGATTCGCCATCTGCGCCAATGAGTGATACAGCGGCATTACGCCGAGTATGGAATCCCGCTCATCGAGATGGAGGGAGGAAAAGACAGCTTCCGCCTCGGCCAACAAATTGGCATGAGTGAGCACGACGCCCTTGGGGTCGCTGGTCGTCCCTGACGTATACAAGATGACGGCAGGAGCTTGAGAGTCGACTGGGCCGGCGGGGGTTGGGCAGCGTTCGGTGCTCTGGAAACCTTCCAGGGATTCGACACCTGGACCATAACCGCGCAGGAGCACTACTCTGGCTGAAGAATCCGCTAAACGGCGCGCTTCTTCAACTCCAGCGATATAGCGATCGGTGGTGAATACAATTCTCGCGCTGCTATCGCGAAGGAGTGTCGCGATCTGGGCCGGGGAGTAATGCGTGTCCAAGGGAACCGCCAGCGCTCCGAGACGCAGAATCCCGAGGTAAGCGGCGCACCAGGCGATTTCATTATTGGCGAGGATCGCGCAGGTGTCGCCTGCCTGAATATTGCGAGAAGTGAGAAATACAGCAGCGGCCTCGGCCCGGTTTCGCAATTCCGCATAAGTGATTTTCTCGACCGAATCATGGCGCTGGAGTTCTATGGCGACATGATCGCGGAAGCGATCGGCCGTCGCCGCGAATCGGTCGTAGAAATTGTTCCAGTGCTCAGGCATTCATGAATTGTGACTCAATTGTTTAGCCGGTGGAAGGACCGGCTGCTTCGTCGCGTCACTATGGATAAGTCGGTGTCAGCGCTTTGCGTATCGACCAGGTAATCTGTTCCAGCCGACACCTATGTCGCAGGGCAAGGAAACGGCCCAATAGGTTCAGGCGCGGCTCACCTGTCAAGAAAGAGATTATTGCGGCAAGCCATTTTGGAGTGGCTGTAGCTCGCACAGTTACCGTAAATAGAGTTTTGTCGGGGAGTCGTTCGTCTGATGAATCCACATTTCACCAACGAATATCGTCGACTCGTTAGATCGACTAGCCGATTCCATACTTGCCTTTGGCGCAAGCTAATTGCGCCGAAATGGATCGCAAAGGCTCCGCAAACTGGTTCCATCCAGATTCCGACATTGACAGGCTCTGAAGAGTGTATACAATATCCACGATTCTTAGCGGCTGCCAATGTCTTGCATCACGCTCTCTCTCGGGGTGGGGGAAACAAGACTTCTCGGGCAGCAATTCTAACTGTGGGGTGGCTCATGTCCAATTTTATCACTTCCCGTTGTAGGTCTGGCTTCGGTTCGTTCGGCCTCGCTTGTTTGTTCGGTTTATTTTGTTCACTCATCGTGCCTCGCACGCTGACCGCCCAGGTTTCAACCACCGGAAAGATTACCGGCACGGTAACGGACAGTTCGGGCGCGGCAGTGCCGAACGCAGCTGTTTCGGTTAAGAGTACGGCGCTTTTAGCTCCGAGGAGCACACACACGGAAGCGGACGGTGGCTACTTGTTTGACCTGCTTCCGCCGGGCACGTATGAGCTGACCGTTACTGCGCCTGGATTCAGCACGAATAGTCAGACCGGTATCGTGCTCACGGCGGGGTT
>JBGQCW010000062.1:0-9098 GCA_041495565.1 Candidatus Acidiferrum sp. | reverse complement strand
TGCCGCATGCGCTGCATGCGCGCGGCTTGCTCCTCTTCGGACATTTCCAGCGCCCGATGAATGGTCTCCGCGAGTTGCGAGACGTCGTACGGATTGACCAGCAGCGCATCGGAAAGCTCGTGCGCCGCGCCCGCAAACGTGCTGAGAATAAGCGCACCGCGTTCGTCCTCGCGCGAGGCCACGAATTCCTTGGCGACGAGATTCATCCCGTCGTGCAGCGATGTAACCATGCAGAACGAAGCGGCGTTGTAGTAGCGCGCGATCTCCTCATGCGAATGATGTTTCTTGAGCAACACGATGGGTTTCCATCGCGACGTTTGAAAGCGCGCGTTGATGCGTGCGGCTTCGGCGCTGACTTCGGCCAGAAAATTCTTGTAGCGTTCGATATCCGTCCGGCTGGGCGCTCCGATTTGCACGAAAGTAAAACGCTGCTGGTAGGCTGGGTTCAATTCGAGAAAGCGCTCGATGGCGCGGAAGCGCTCGAGAATCCCTTTCGTGTAGTCCACGCGGTCGACGCCCACGCCGAGGAGCGAAGCCTCGATGCCTAGTTCGGCGCACAAAGCGGCGCGCTCCGCGCCGGCGCTGGGGGATTCGTTGATGACGCGTAAATTCTCCGGAAATGCCACGCTGATGGGATACGGGCGCACGCGCGTGACGTGGCCCTGGCGATTGACCGCAAAACGATCCCATTCGGTGAGCGCTTCGACCGCACGGTCCACCGTCTCCAGAAAATTGTTGCAGTGTGATTGGATCTGGAAGCCAATGAGGTCGGCTCCCAGCAAACCATCGACAAGTTCGCGCTGCCACGGGCAGATGCCAAAGACTTCCGGATTCGGCCACGGAATATGCCAGAAGATCGCCACACGCACGTCGGGCCGCGCTTCCTTGATCATCCGCGGCAGCAGCGCGAAGTGATAATCCTGCGCGAGAAGAATCGGCGAGTCGGTCCCATCCATTTCCTGTAAAACGACGTCCGCGAAGCGGCGGTTAATTTTTTGATACTGCAGCCAGTCTTCGGGCCGGAAGATCGGGCGCGTATGCGCAATGTGGCACAGCGGCCACAGACCCTCGTTCGAAAAACCCTCGTAATAACCTTTATCTTCCTCGTCGTTCATCCAGACGCGCCGCAGCGTATAACTGGGATGATCGGGCGGGACGCGCAGCCGATCGTGCGCATCGACGACTTCGCGGTCGGCGTTGCCGGAGCCGTTGGCGATCCACGTTCCATTGCAGGCGCGCAGAACGGGTTCGAGCGCGGTGACCACGCCGCTCGCCGGAACGAGCACGTGGATCGATTTATCCCACTCGTTGAAGACGTGCATATACGGCTCGCGATTCGAAACAACGAAAAGCGGTTTTTCCTGCAGTTTGCTCCGAAGACTGACATGCAGGCGCTCTGCAGTCCAAAGCGAAGCGTTCGAATTGCGCAACCGCGCTTCTTCTTCCGCGGTAGCGCGCGCGGTGTTCAGGTCCCGCGCGAGGTGCGTCACTTCGTGGTGGATCTGATCGAGAATCTCGCCATTCGAAAGCGCCGGATGCGCGTTGGGCTGCCCGGTGCGGAGCGTGCGCAGCCAATTTGCCGTGCGCGTGAGCGGGCCAGTGAACGTCCAGCGCACCAGTATCAGCGCAAGGCCCGTGATCAGAAGAGTCTGCAAGAGGGCCGTCAGCAGGGAATCGCGCAGCGTCCGCGAGACTTGCGCATCCATGTAGCTCGTATCGTGGAAAACGGCGAGCGTGCCCGCCGTCTCGCCATTTCTGTGAAGCGGCAGCGCGTAGATGTGAATCGCTACAGCTTCTTCTGGATTACTGGTGTTGATCTGCTCGGCGCGCAGGAATTCGCCCACCCCTTTGTCTTCTTGCGCGGCACGGCTCGCAGCCGTCGGGCGCGATTTGAAAACCGGCGCCAGACCGGACGTTATCGCGAGCTCCGTGCCAGCGGAATCATATACTGCGACGCCCTTCAGGCGTTCGCGCTGCCCGAAACGTTCGACGAGCCGCTGCAAACTCCTCTCCTGCGATCGCCCCAGCAACGGCTCCACATTCTCCTGCAGGCTTTCCCCAAGTATTTCCGCGCGGCGCGAGAGGTCGTTGCGCAAGTTGCGCTTCTCCGTCCGCACCTGATAGGCGGCGAAGAGCAGAGACACCGCCGCGACGCTGACGATCAAGGGCAGGATGATTTTCAGAGTCGCGCGCATCAAGACTCCTCAAATTGGGAAAATGAAAATCGGCCGCGAGGGGCTGGGGCAGGCGGCCGCATTGGAATTACGATTGTCGGTGACCGGCTTCCAGAGTATGAGCGGTATTTCTCGTTAGAACAAGTTCATTCCGGAGGCCGGAGTCACGATGACGCGAACGGCGATGTTTTTGCCTTCGTTCGAGCGGTACTCGACCGTGGCTTGCGCGCCCACGGCGAGTTTGCCTTCGACCTTTGTCTTGTCATCGACCATGAACTGAACGGTATTCACATCCTGGTTTTTCGTCACCTGGAGGGAGAATTCCGCATCTCCCACAGATGTGATTTTCCCCGACATGGATTGGTTATCGGGTGCGGGTTGCAAGTAAGCTGCCCCAGGCTGGGCGGGGAGCGGTGTGGACCAGGCAGTGATCGTAAAACAAGCGAGAAACAGGGTGGCTAGGCAAAGTGCAGTCCGAAATTGCATTGAGTTTCCTCCCATTCGATTTTGACCGGGGCCACTTCGAAGGGCACGAAATGAACCAAACTTTGGGGAAGTTTTGTTTTTGTGAGTAAGGGCGTGCGAAATCAGATAGATGCGTGGAATAACAGGCAATGGCAATGGAGAAGGATTGGGTACTAGGGCTATACAATTTTTGCCGCTGGCGGGTTGGCTGGGGGAGGATTGACCCTGCCGATGCTTGAAAGTAGGATTTGGCTGCGATTCTTGCGGGTCTTTGCCAAGGGCAAGAAAGTAGCGAGGAGACACCGTGTACTGTTCCAAGTGTGGTTCTGCGATGCCAGATGGGTCGGCTTTCTGCTCGGCTTGCGGGCAAGCGTTTTCGGTTGCCGCTGCGCCGCCGCGAGTGCCGCTGATGAATGTTCCGGCCGCGGCACCGGCGTATGCCCCCGTCCCGGCAATGGTTTCGCGCGTGGAGTACGCGGGGTTCTGGCTGCGAGTGCTGGCGTACGTGATCGATAACGCGGTGATCGGCGTCGGAATCCTCGTGGTGCTGATTCCGCTCATTATCTTGACGGGATTGGGCGGCCTCTTCAGCCGGATTCATCCCGTGGAGGACATGAATGATCTTGGGTTCGCTCTGATCTTCGGGCTCATTTTTCTCGCCGCCACGGTAAGCCTGGTTGTGACGTGGCTGTACCACGCGCTGATGGAGAGCTCGGAGTGGCAAGCCACGGTGGGGAAGAAAGTGCTGGGGCTGGTAGTCACGGATATGGCGGGGCAGCGCGTGAGCTTCGGTCGCTCGACCGGGAGGCACTTTGGCAAGATCGTGACAAATTTGGTTCCTGCCTTCATCGGTTACTTCATGGCGGGATTCACGGAAAGAAAGCAGGCGCTGCACGACATGATGGCCGGCTGCTTGGTCCTGCGCCGAAGCTAACAAAACGCCACAGAATATTTTTGCGCCGGAATCTCCGACCCCCATTAGAAACCAAAGAGCAGGGAATGCCCCGCGCTCATTGAGGAGCGAGGGGCTTTTGATTTGCGCCGTGGCACAGCAGGCTTCTTGTTAGTAGGGCAGAAGAACGGTGTCGACGACGTGGATGACGCCGTTGGACTGGTTGACGTCGGCAATGGTGACTTTGGACATGCCGCCCTTTTCGTCGGTGAGGATGAGGTCCTTGCCCTTGGCGCTCGCTTTGAGCCAGCCGCCGCTGACGGTCTTCAGGGTGGCGGTGCCGTTACCCGCCTTGATAGCTTTCCAGAGGTCTTTGCTGGACATTTTGCCGGCGACGACGTGGTAGTCAGCACCTTGGTGAGGGTGTCTTTGTTTTCCGGCTTTAGCAAAGTGTCAACGGTGCCGGCGGGGAGCTTTGCGAAGGCGTCGTTCGTTGGCGCGAAAACGGTGAACGGGCCGGGGCTTTGCAACGTTTCGACGAGGCCGGCGGCCTTGACGGCGGCGACGAGCGTGGTGTGATCGGCGGAATTTACGGCGTTCGAGACGATGTGCTTTGAGGGGAGCATCGCCGCGCCGCCGACCATGGGGTTGTCCTTGGCGATGACGGCAGTGCCGATCATCAGTACTGCGAGAAACAGATACGCGAGCTTCTTCATTGCGTGAAATCTTTTCGAGATGGAATGTTGTGACCTGCAGCGGGTAGTACGGGGATTGCGGGCGGATGGATGAGGGGGAAGGTACTAGGCAGGGATGGTGACGAAGTGGGTGCAGGGACGGGGAGGCACGAGGGGGGTTTCCTTGACTTGGCGGAGGGGCGACTGAATAATGGTAAAGCATGAGCGTACGCGCCGGAGGCGCTGAAGAGATGTTCCTTGACGTCAAGGAATTAGCCGTCCGCAAGCTGCGCATCCGGAAGACGTATGCTCCGGGCAGCATTGACTACCATTCGGCGGAGATCAAGCAGATCGAGCTGCTGGAAGTAACGGCGACGGCGGAGTTGCTCGAAGGGCAAATTCGAATCGAGGGGAACCTCGAGACGAAGATCGAGCTGGTGTGCGCGCGGTGCCTGGAGCCGGTGGTGGAAGAGGTCAGCCGGACGTTTGACCTGTTTTACGCGCCGTTGCCAAAGGATGAGAAGCCGACCATCGACCAGCTGAAAGACGACGATACGGAGATTGGATTCTACGTTGGAGCAGGACTCTTCCTGGCGGACGTGATCAAGGAGCAGGTGCTGCTGGCGCTGCCGTTGAAGGTGATCTGCCAGAGCGACTGCCGGGGGCTGTGCCCGAATTGCGGCGCGAACTTGAACCATGAAGAGTGCCGCTGTGAGACCCACGCGACGGACCCGCGAATGGCCCCTCTCGCGCGCTTCAAGCAGGACTGGCTGAAAAAACAATAGGTTTGGGCTACCAAGCCCTATACAATCCGTCCAATGCGGCGGGACCGAGGAGTATTACTATGCCTAACCCAAAACGACGGCATTCGAAGAGACGGACCAGCACGAGGCGGGCCAATGACTTTTTGTCCAAGCCCGCGCTCGGGAAGTGTCCGAACTGCCACGAAATGAAGCAGCCGCATCAGGCTTGCCCGCACTGTGGTTATTACAAGGGCAAGGCTGTGAAAGCGTCGGCGTAAAGTTTTTCTCTCTTAGCCTGCGGGCAATAATCCCATGATCACCATCGCCGTTGACGCCATGGGCGGAGACCACGCGCCCCGCCCCGAGGTCGAAGGCAGTGTGCTGGCCGCACGGGAGCTTGGCGTGCGAGTTTTGCTCGTAGGCCAGCCGAACGTAGTGCGCGCGGAGCTGGCGAGACACGCCTCGCCGAATCTGCCGATCGAGATCGTGCCGGCTAGCGAAGTAATCACCATGGACGATCATCCGGCGCAGGCGTTCCGGCGAAAAAAGGACAGCTCGGTGCACGTGGCGGCGCGGCTGGTGCGCGAAGCCAAGGCCGACGGGATGGTTAGCGCGGGGAACACCGGGGCGGTGATGACCGTGGCAAGGTTTCTACTGGGGACGCTGGAATCGGTGGATCGCGTGGCGCTGGCCGCGCCGTTTCCGAATGCGAAGGGCGGCGTTTCCGTGCTGCTGGACGTAGGTGCAAACGTCGATTCGAAACCGGAGC
Source organism: Candidatus Acidiferrum sp. (assembly GCA_041495565.1). GTDB lineage: Bacteria > Acidobacteriota > Terriglobia > Acidiferrales > UBA7541 > Acidiferrum. The sequence continues at coordinate 3,381 of JBGQCW010000062.1, read as the reverse complement.
ACCTGGTGCAGTTCGCGGTGATGGGCGAGGTCTATTACCGCGCGACGTTTGGCAGCAAGCGGCCGCGCGTGGGATTGCTCTCGGTCGGTGAGGAAGAGATCAAGGGCAACGAGCTCACGCGCGAGGTTTATGCGCGGCTGAAGAAGAGTCCGGTTCATTTTGTCGGCAATGTCGAAGGCGGGGATCTGTTTTCCGGTAACGTGGATGTGATCGTGTGCGATGGATTCGTGGGCAACATCGCGCTGAAGATTTGCGAAGGCCTGGCGTTTCAGATTTTCGGGTTGCTGCGGAAGTCCATGAACAGTTCACTGGTTTCGCAGGTGGGGGGAATGCTTTCGAAGGGCGCGTTCAAGGCGCTGAGAAAGACGATTGATTACACGGAGTACGGCGGGGCGCCGCTGCTGGGTGTGCGCGGGGTTTGCGTGATCGGGCACGGACGGTCGAATGCCAACGCCGTGAAAAACGCCATACGCGTGGCCGCGGGACTCGCCCGCGCGCGCATGAACGAGAAAATCGAACAGGAGCTCTCCGCCGCCGCGGTCCTCGCGTGATGGCGCAAGATAGGAACTAACGATGGGCAAAGTCGCATTCATGTTTCCGGGACAAGCGTCGCAATACCCGGGTATGGGAAAAGAGCTGGCGGAAAAGTATCCGGCGGCGAAGGCCGTTTTCGACGAAGCCGATAAGGCGCTGGGCTTTTCGATTTCGAAGATGTGCTTTGAAGGCACGGAAGAAGAACTCAAACTCACGGCCAACACGCAACCGGCGATTCTGACGTGTTCGGTGGCGGTGTTTCGCGTGCTGGCGGAGAAGGGCTTGACGCCGGACTTTGTGGCGGGGCACAGCCTGGGCGAGTATTCGGCGCTGGTGGCAGCGGGCGCGCTGAAGTTTGCGGATGCGGTACAGCTGATGCGCAAGCGCGGAACGTATATGCAGGAAGCGGTTCCGGCGGGGATCGGCGCGATGGCCGCGATTATGGGATTGTCGTCGGCGGTGGTGGCCGATGTTTGCAAGCGCGCGGCGCAAGGCGAAGTTTGCTCGGCGGCGAATTTGAATTCGCAGGACCAGACGGTGATCTCCGGGCATGCCAGCGCGATCAAGCGCGCCGTGGAGCTGGCTTCGCAGGCCGGGGCCAAGCGCGCGGTGATTCTGGCGGTATCTGCGCCGTTCCATTCGGCGCTGATGATACCGGCGCAGGAGAAGCTGGAAAAGGATTTGCGGAATATAGAGTTTTCGAATTTGCAGGTGCCGCTGGTGACCAACGTGGATGCGGACACCATCGAACACGGCGACGAAGCGCGCGAGGCGCTGATCCGGCAAGTAACGGCGCCGGTGCGCTGGGAAGAATCGGTGCGGCTGCTGATCGATGAGGGTGTGAACACGTTTGTCGAGGTCGGGCCGGGGCGCGTGCTGACAGGATTGCTGCGGCAGATCGAGCGGTCTGTCGCGGCGCTGAACGTGGAAGACGAAAAGAGTTTGGCGGCGACGGTGGAAAAAATTGCCGGCGCCCGGTCAGACGCAGCCTAAGGCCGCTGTAGCTCAGGCCTTTAGGCCTGAGGGTTTTCCTCTGCGGAGGCGCAGTACGTACGCATCAGAAAAGCCTCACCCCTGAAGGGATGAGCTACAGAGTTGAAATAAATGTTTAGCCTGAAAGACAAAGTAGCGTTGGTGACGGGAGCGTCGCAAGGCATTGGACGTGACACCGCTCTGGCGCTGGCGGAGGCGGGCGCAAAGGTCGCCGTTGCCGCGCGCAATGAAGAGAAGCTCGCGGCGCTGGTGAAGGAAATTGTGGCCGCGGGTGGCGAAGCGTTCGCGGTGAAGATGGATGTGGCCGACGCCGAACAGGTGAAGGCGGGATTCAAGCTAGTACTGGAAAAGTTTGGCCGGCTGGACATTTTGGTGAACAACGCGGCGATTACGCGCGACGGCCTGGCAATGCGCATGAAGGCCGATGATTGGGACGCGGTGATTCGAACGAACTTGACGGGCGCCCATTTGTGCATCCAGCAGGCGCTGCCCACGATGATGCGCGCGCGGGCTGGCCGGATTATTAATATTGCCTCCGTGGTAGCGCAAATGGGAAACGCCGGCCAGGCGAATTACGTTGCAGCCAAGGCGGGCCTGATTGGGTTGACGAAAGCGATTGCCATCGAGATTGCTTCGCGAAATATCACGGTAAACGCTGTCGCGCCGGGATTCATTGAATCGCCGATGACAGACGTGCTCGGTGACAAGGTGAAAGAGGAATTGAAGACGCGCATTCCGCTGGGCCGCATGGGCTCGGCGCGGGATGTGGCAGCGGCAATCGTGTTTTTGGCAAGCGATGAGGCGGGCTATATCACCGGCCATGTCCTCGACGTAAATGGTGGAATGTATTTGGCATGATGCGACGTGTCGCATGCGCTGTGCGGTTTGTACTGGCTCTGCCATTTATGATTTTGCTTGTCTCACCAGTGGCTTGGGTAGCTTTCTTTTGGTATCCAGGAATAAAGAAAACCTGGGCCGAATTGTGGCAATGGATCCTAAAGCCACTAGAAAGAGGGAGACAGGCTCCTGTACGGCAAAAGTTGACCTAGCGGGGAGGCATGACTAGAATGGGCAGGTTATCCGGGAGAGCAATTTAGGGCAGTAGGGCCGCAACCGCGGCGGGCGGTCGCGAATCTGAGTAAGCGGGCTATACCAAACGAGTTTTGACGCACGACCCGAGCAGCACCAGCAAGCGGGACACAGCAAGCGATAGCAAATCGCGGAGGAAACGGGAATGGCCAGCGTGGAAGAACGCGTAAAGCAGATTATCGTCGAGCAGCTCGGCGTGGATGAGGCGGAAGTGACGCCCACGGCGTCGTTCGTGGACGACCTGGGGGCGGATTCGCTGGACCAGGTGGAATTGGTGATGGCGTTTGAAGAGGCGTTCGGCATCGAAGTGCCGGACGAGGACGCCGAGAAAATGACCACCGTGAAAGACGCGGTCGAATACATCGACAAGCACTCCAAGGGTAAGTAAGCCACGAAATTATCACCACAACAGGGAGCATGGAACAGTTGACTCGCCGGGTAGTGGTTACGGGTGTTGGGCTGGTCTGCGCGCTGGGCATCGGCACGGAGGAAACCTGGAAGAACCTCCTGGCCGGGCAGAGCGGTGTTGGGCTCATCACGCATTTCGATACCACAGGTTTTGATTGCAAGATCGCCGGCGAGATCAAGAACTTCGATCCGTTCCAGTGGATCGAGAAAAAAGAGCTGAAAAAGATGGGCCGGTTCATCCAGGTGGCGCTGGCCGGCGCGGATTTTGCGGTGAAAATGTCGGGCTGGAAACCGGAAGACTCGGACCTAGATGAAGTTGGCGTTTACATTTCATCCGGGATCGGCGGGTTCGATATC
>JBGQCW010000061.1:0-9184 GCA_041495565.1 Candidatus Acidiferrum sp. | reverse complement strand
CTCCGGGTGATTTGCGCTGCTCTCGTCTGTAGCCATGCCTGCTCTGGGGAAACCCCTGACCCGCCTGAGGATGCGCCTCGGGAACAGCCCTCACTAGATTACATTTTCTCGGGGAATTCAAGGGTGGAAGGAGACAGAGGTTGAAAGTTGAAAGTTTAAAGTCGAAGGAAAAAGAAGGATTTAACACAGAGGTCACAGAGAACAGAGAGTTCACAGAGCGGGAGGGGCCACTGCCACCGTTATCCAAGTTGATTGAGGGGCGAGTTCGAGAATGCGAAGCATCCCCCTCCCCCCACCCCCTATGTTTTTCATAAGTGTTGATTCTAAAAAGGTTCGTGGAGGAATGATTCCGCCGGCGGTCCGTACCCCCCACACCCCCCTGTTTTGTGCAAAGAGTGCGGAATCGCTTGAAAATAAAAGAGTTGAGTTTTTGAGGAGTGCAAAAGAGTGCGTAAGAGTATGAAAACAAAGAACGGCTAAATGGCGTGGAATGATAGAGATGCGCACTCTTTGTAAGAGTGGCAAACAAAGAACTTATGGGAAAGTGGGCAGTGATCAGTGGACAGTGGTCCGTGCAGGAAAGAGCAGGAATCGCACGCGAAGATATTGAATGAGTTGGAAGGACTACGTGGCGGGGGCGCATGGTTCGCAGGACACGGAAGAATCGTGCCGACTAAACAAAACTATTATAGCATATTGGTACCGTATGTCAATGATTACTTGTAAGTGGTTTGGATGCTGCGGGATAGCAGGGTGTCTGTTTCCTACTGGGCCGGAATCTGCGATCAAATTCGTCGATTTTGAACTTCAAGCTGTAGTTTCCAGCGGGAGATCTACCGTTCCTTCGCGCGCCAACTCCGCGGCGTAGGCGAGGGCTGCGTCAATATCTGCCTGATGGAGCGCGGGGTAAGCCTGCAGAATCTCGTCGCGAGCCACGCTTGCGGCGACGTTGTCAATCACGACGGAGACCATGACACGTGTTCCGCGAATACACGCTCCGCCGTGGCACACGGCGGGATTTACGCTGATTCGAGCGCATTCTGGTTGGCTAGCATAACTTGGACTTGCCAACTATGCCACCACTATACCATTCGTGCGTGACAAACCTTTTGCGCTTCTGTATGGCTTTTGGGCTAGCCCTTTCCGACCCGGTCCCGACCGGGTCGGGAACATCTCGGGGCAGGTCGGGGGAGAAAGCAGAAACTAGAAAGCAGAAAGTGTAAACTCAAAATTAGAAACTTGAAAGCAGAAACTAGAAATTGGAAAAGCGAAGAGAGATTTCTCTCTGCGCAGCGCACACAAGTCAGCATGTGCCCTGCATCTGCCGCCGAATTGCCGGCTGCGCTACGCCTGCTGCGAGCGGAACATCCAGAGGTGCTTTTCCAAGCCTTCGACGACTTCGATCAGGAGGTCATCGCTGACCTTGTCGGTGGCGTCGAGGCGGTCCATGCTGGCGCGGACGCGCGCGGCGACTGTAGCGAGCTGATCCGTGACGCGGATGAGCACTTCTTTGTCGGCGATGGTCCCTTCGGGCAGTGATTCGATTCCGGTGCGCTTTGCGATGACACTAGCGCGCCCGTCGGCGGCGACGCCCAGTGCGCGCAGCCGCTCGGCAACCTCATCGGCCCATTTGCGCGAGTCCTCGACCACTTCGTCGAGTTGGAGGTGCAGCGCGCGGAACTGCGGGCCGACCACATTCCAATGTGCCTGCTTGCCCTGCAATCCGAGATCGATCAAGTCCACGAGAACCGTCTGAAGCTCAACAGTGGATTTCTGCTTGGCATCCTTTGTGGGTACTTGTGCAGCTTGTGCCATGGCCGTTCCTTCCTTTACATTGCCATCCTTTCGCCTCGTGAGGGTACCTGTATGTGACATCGGTCACTTACGACGGTGACGCCGCTCAACGGAGAGTCGTGCCAAAAGGAAAACTTTTCTGTCGGAGCTCCCGATCGGAATCGGGACAGGTCGGGGCAGGTCCCCAGAGAAGTGAAAATGGGCGGTCGGGGGAGGGGCGAAACTAGAAAGCAGAAACTAGAAACTAGAAATTCGAAACTAGAAGGCAGAAAGCAGAAAGTAGAAGAGCGAAGAGAAGAGAGATTCCTCACATCCGCAAGCCGACCCTTTTGCAGGAGCAAAAGGGAAAGAAAAAATCGGCCTGCTTCGTTCGGAATGACGGATGGGGGGTGGCCGCTGCTTCCCGCGCGCTCCGCGCTTCGCGGAGAGGGGGCCTTACAAAAGCAAAGGGAAAGATGGCGCCCTAAAGGGACGCCGCTACAAAAACGGCACGATGTATCGTGCCCCTACGCAAACAAGCGCAAAGAGCACAGCCAAGAACGGCTGTGCCACGGACTTTTTCCGCAGCCTGCTAAAAGGGAGAACGTTTTTCGAAGGAAAATCCTCGGACCCTGGCCGTCACTTTTTCACGCTGCCGCTTCGTCAATGATAGCGAGAAGTTCTCGTTCGACGTCCTGCGCCAGAGTATCGGCATGCCGAAGGCCGGTAGCAGCGAAAAGATCCGTCGGTTTCACGGTGGCAATCGTAGTGCCGCCGGCATTGCTGTAGACGGCTATCCGGCACGGCAGCACCGTCGCAGTGGCCATGTCCTGGTGCAGGGCCTGCGATGCCGCCTGCGGGTTGCAGACATCGTAGATTCGGACTTCGTTGTCCAGTTCAATCCCCTTGTCATGCAGAGTGTTCTTAAGATCCAAAACGTGAAGAATGCCAAATTTATGCCGCTGCACGGCTTCGCGGAGACTCTGCTCAACTTCCTGTGGCGAATGCTTCGATGATTTCTGGTAGATCACACGGTCCTTTCTTTTACCTGCCCTATCTGCTTCTGCAAGCCGGCATGGTGGCTCACGGAGTTGGGGATCGCCGATGCAGAAGGTGGTCGATGGAATATCCGACGCCCATTCGCAGCACAAACGGGTCGCTCACGTCAGAGAGTCCAAATGACGGCTCGAGGTTAACGGACCAGTGCTTCGATAGGGAATAGCTGAAAACAGGACCCACATAGTGTTGCTGGCGTTGCCAGTAGAAGCCGAATTGATCGGTGTTGCCAAGCGCCCCTATCATCTCGAGGCCATAGCCCAGCCGCTGAAGCGAGAGCACCGGAGGCGCTTTCTTTTTCGGCATGCCCGCCATTCCGGGCATGTCTTTGTCTGTCTCCATGGCCTTATAAGAAGCCTGCCGAAAGACTCCCCAGGCATAGCCGAAGTCGTTGTCACCGGTTTCCAGACTGGTCTCGTTGACGAAGTTGAAGGTGAGGTTCACGCGTCCCCAATCGTGATACATGATGGCCCGCTGCTCGAAAGTGCGGACGGGCGTGCGCCGCGCCAGTGCCAGCGGCTCATTCAAATCTTCGCCGCCGAATCCGGCGACCTCCATTTTGTACAACCCCGCTCCATTAAGGCCTTCGTACTCGCCGTAGAGGGTGAAATTCAGCAGGTGGTCGTGTGGGAAAACGCGGAAGTAACTATTGATCCGCAGCCCGCCGTAGGTGGCAGGCAAACCGAAGATTTTCTGCCCCTCCGCCATGAACCCCACGGTCCAGCGGGGGGTGAGGCCGTACTGCACCATAGCCATGCCGGTGAAGAAATCGTTGGAGGAGCGCGCGGACTGGAAGTCCGACAGCAGCATAACCATCATGGTGTCCTGCGGAACAGGATGATTGATAGCCGTGAAATAGGGGTCCATCTGCGCATTAAGAACGGCCCCGTCACCGAGCAAGAAAAACAGAAGAACAATGATCCGTTTCATATTCTGCGAGTTCGCAACTAAACCACCCGGCTTCGGCCCTGAATCAAGTTTATTACAAGGATGGCCAGAGCCACGAGCAGGAGGACGTGGATGAATCCCCCGAGTGTGTAGGACGTGACCATGCCCAAGAGCCAAAGGAAACACAATACGACGAGAATTGTCCAAAGCATTGTTGTTCCAATCTCACAAGAAACCCGTGTTTACAGGGCTTGTGCCGCACCCGGAGACCGATGTGGTGATCTCGTAGATGTCCCATCGTAGACAGCTCGTAACGGCACGTCTGCTCACTTGAGCACACTTTCGACTATTGCCGGATGGCGTGGACGGATGCAGCGAGGGTGATGCCGGGCAGGATGGTCTTCCTTGCGAGGCGACGGCATCAATGGCCACGTCGACGGTGGCCCCCTCCGTCGGTGCCATCACGTGATGGGCGGCGTGTCCATCCGCGCTGTGGATCCGAATGGTTGCGCCGAACTTTTTATCGCGCCGGTCGGGCTTTTGGGCTAGCCCTTTCCGACCCTGTCCCGACCGGGTCGGGACAGGTCGGAACCTTCCCGAGAGAACTGAAAATGGGCGGGCAGGGGAAGTTCGAAACTAGAAGGCAGAAACTAGAAAATAGAAATTGGAAACTGGAAAAGCAAAGAGCAGAGAGATTCCTCACATCCGCAGGCCGACCGTTTCGCTTGAGCGAAACGGGAAGAAAAAGTCGGCCTGCTTCGTTCGGAATGACGGATGGGGGAGGCGCACTCCTGACAGGAGTCCCCGACTGCGGGCAGAGTAAAGGCCAAGCGAGATTTGGGCACACCGGGAGCCGTCTCGGGATATACGTCCGGGCCAGCTGCCCGAGGGCTTACTTGGTGGCAGGATTCGAGCCGGGGCTCAGCAGTTGGGGTTCACCGCGGAATGGCAGTTTGAACTTGCGGGAAATCTCCGGCCAGAATTCGCGGAGCACGTCGAAACCCATGTCTTGAAGGATGCTGTAGCCCACCCGTTGCGCCGCAGAGGAGAAACCGCGTTGGTTGTCTGGGTGATAGGTGTTGCTCAGCACGACGGTGCTGGCCGTGCCCAGCCATTCGGAAAAATTGAACATGCGGTTGCCATTGTCGCGTTGAGCCACGACCGCATGCTCCAGTGCATGGAGCAAGCGTCTACCGGCGTTGCCGTGGATCAGGCGGTAGTAGCGCGGGTCCTCCGAAAATATCGAGGGATACGCAAAGTCCTTAAAAAACCTGGAGGAGACCTGACCGGCGAATTCGGCGCCAAAGCGCCTGCCATAGCCCTCAGCCCCCTGTCCATAGCTGGGGTCGGTGTTTTGCGCTTGGTCAAGCCCCGCGTCGAAACCGGCGGCGAGAAACGTCACCGGGTCAAAGGAGTCCTGGACGAACAGAACGAATTTATCTTTCAGCTTGAGAGTGCACAATATCGCGCCGGGCTTGTAGTGCGGAGGGTGCACCGCCTTGCGTTCCAACGGCCGGGCGAACGTGCCCACAACCTTCTTCAACGGCCCGTCGTAATCTTTAAGCTGCACCATCGGCGCCGGCTGAACGCACGGCACCGCCACATTCTTCATGGCTTCCTGCTGCAAAGGCGCAGGAGCAGCGGGTGGCTGCTGAGGAGAAGCCGGCGGCCCCTGCGCGCAAACCACGCCACCAGCCAGTCCGGCCAGCGCGGCGAGGAAGGACATTCCTGCCAGCGTGCGAAAGCGAGTTCCGTGAACCACGGCTGGCCCGAAGCCTAGCATTTTTGCCGACATGAACACGACAAGCAATTTGCTTCCGTTAAATTGCCGGGAAACGAAAACGACTCCCGGGCACTGGATTCCAGAAATGTCATTGATACCGAATGGCTGCTGGCAACAGTCGTGGGTGCTGAAAAACGGAATGGGAGAAGGCGAGGGGGGAATGTTGGAAAGTTAGAAGGTTTGAAGGTTTGAAGGTTGGAAGGTTTTGAGGAAGAAAGTGAAAAGAGGCCGCCCTAAAGGGACGGCGCTACATTGAGAAAGGGGAAAGCGAAGGTGGCGTGATGGCAGTGCTGGCTTAGTGTTTCGGGGCGCTGGCAGCGTCGGTTCCGGAGAATGCCGGGCGATGGAGACGGCTGAATAGGGTGTGCGGTCCTCCATAGATGAATTCCAGGGCGAGGTTTCCTCCCATGAATGCGAGGAGGTTATAGTTGCCCATGCGCAGGGCGTCTTTAGGACCGTAGCGTTCCGGATACCAGGCGTAGACGGCCGTCATGGTGCCCGCATAGGGCGCGACGATCGAGGGGAAAGACAAACGGCGATGACCATCCTCGCCACGGCGTGCCGTCACCGTCGAAATCATGGCATGCCTGAACCGCCGAAAGAATCCTCTGCACTCGCAGCGGTAATACACGGTGTCTTCGCGGAAGGCCTCCGCCAAGGCGTAGCGCGTCGTGGTGGTGACCGCCGCGATGGCAAGATTGGAGCCAAATCGCTGGCCGTAGGCTCCCGCGCCCTGGCCCCACTCCGGCGGGGTTTTCTCGGATTGATTGAGGCCCGCCACCAAGGCGGCCCCGGCGATGGGATAAGGACCGAACGCGTCGAAGGCGTAGTTCCGGAGCTTCGTTTTCTCCGTCGGACGCCGATAGACCAAGTCCGGTTGCGGGTGTTTTATGGCAGGTGCGGGTGAGTCATCGGCGATAGCGGAGGCTCGCGAGGCGACGGTGGACTGCGCTCTTCCGTGGGGCGCCAGAACTCCCAGGCCTGCGATCGCGAACAGCAAAGGAACAAACCGGAGCATCTTCATGTGAAATCCTCTCCCTGCCTAGAATTTCCATTTGGCGATCGAGGAAGGCTGTAGCGATAGGCCTGAGAGGAACCAAGATCCTTATGAAAAAGGATAGCACGTTTAGAATTCGGCTGTCTGTTCTAAAAGGGACACAGATGGCCCAGGCAGAGCCCTTTCCGACAAGGTCGGGACAGGTCGGTCGCCTCGTCCGCTGCGGCGGACTCGCTCAGGGCAAATTTTCCTGCGGAAAATTTGGTGCGGTCGAGAGGACTCGAACCTCCACGCCTTGCGGCGCTAGCACCTCAAGCTAGTGCGTCTGCCAGTTCCGCCACGACCGCGTCCAGTCCAATCCTAAAGGCAATGGATTAGGCTGTCAAATAAATGGCGCGGAGTTCCAGTTCCGAAGCAGTTAAGGTTTCCTCGGTTGCGCTGGAGCAGGCTGCGAAGCTGCCGGAGCCTGTTGCGAGGGCTGCTGAGCAGCCGGGGCCTGCGAAGCAGGCTGTGAGGGCGACGGCGGCGTTACCGGGGTTGTTGCAGGTGTCTTTGCCGGAGTCACCGGGGCCGGCTTCGGTGCGGGCTTTGAAACTTTCTGAAGGATCGAACCGCCTTGGCCAATCGCTTTTTCCGAGCGCAGCACCAACGCCATAGCGCAGAGCATGAACATGACGGCGCACCACGTGGTGGCGGTAGAAAGAACGTTGGCCGCGCCGCGCGGTCCAAAAGCGGTCTGACTACCCGCACCGCCGAAGGCGCCGGCGAGGTCCGCGGCCTTGCCGCTCTGCAGCAGCACGACAATGATCAGCACCAGGCAATTCAAAATGAAGAAACCTGTCAGTAGCCAGCCAGCGAATCGAAAGCCGAGAGAAATGACTCCCAAGCCGATCAGCAGTGCTACTCCCCACTTGACTACAGCTTTTGCATCCATACCCACACCTCTATCAAGATATCGAAAATCGCGAGCGAACTTGCAACGTTACGCAAAATTAACGAGAGCGGCGAACGACTTTGCGTCGAGGCTCGCTCCGCCTACGAGCGCGCCATCCAACTCTTCCTGCGCCATCAATCCCTGAATGTTGTCAGGCTTGACGCTGCCGCCATAGAGAATCCGCAGCGCGGAGGCATGGGCGGCGGAAAATTTCTCCGCAGCGCATTGACGGAGAAAGCGGTGGGCGGCAGCCGCGATTTCCGGCGTTGCCGTACGGCCCGTACCAATAGCCCAGACCGGCTCGTATGCAATCAGAATACGGGAGAACTCTTCGGGGGTCAACGCGCCAGGGCCGCCGGTGAACTGCCGACGAAGGACTTCTTCGGCGAGGCCCGCGTCGCGGTCCTCCTGCGTTTCGCCAACGCAGACGATCGGAATAAGGCCAAAACTTAGAGAGAGCAGGGTCTTCTTCGCCACGCTGTCATCCGTCTCGTGAAAAAGCTGGCGGCGCTCGGAATGGCCGATGATGACGTAGCGGCAGCCGGCTTCGGCAAGCATGGGGGCCGAAACTTCACCGGTGAACGCGCCTTCCTTGCTCCAGGAGACATTCTGGCCGGCGATCGCAATGCTGGTGCCTTTCACGGCTTCGACCGCCGCCGACAGCGCCGTGAACGGCGGAGCGACGACGATATCGCAGTGCTTTGCTCCGGCAGCGAGCGGAAGGAACGAGGAGAAAAACGCGCGGGTCTCCGCGAGCGTTTTGTACATTTTCCAGTTACCGGCGATTACGCGGCGTCGCATGCCAAGGCCTCCAGAGATAAAGCGGACAGGCAGGAATGCCTGTCCCACTCGAGCGAGAGAATCAGGGCGTTCATTTGTTGGTGAGGGCTTCGACGCCGGGGAGCTGGCGTCCGCCGAGAAATTCGAGGGAAGCGCCGCCGCCGGTCGAAATGTGCGAGATTTTGTCCGCCAGGCCGGACTGATGAACGGCCGCGACGGAGTCACCGCCGCCCACGATGGATGTTGCGCCGTTGGCCGTGGCTGCGGCGACGGCCTTGGCGACTTCCAGCGTGCCTTTCGCGAAGGCGGGCATTTCGAAGACGCCCATGGGACCGTTCCAAACGATAGTCTTAGCGCCCGCAATTTTCTGGCGATACGCTTCAATCGTTTTGGGACCGATATCCAGGCCCATCCATCCGTCTGGGGTGGCAGAGACCGAAACCGTTTGCGTTGCGGTGTCCGCTTTGAATTCCGCACCGACCACCTGATCCACGGGAAGGAGAAGCGCGAATTTCTTTTTTTGAGCTTCCTCGCGCAGACGTCGCGCGAGGTCCAGCTTGTCGTCTTCGACGAGCGACTTGCCGATCGGCTGGCCATCGGCTTTGAGGAAGGTGTAGGCCATGCCGCCGCCGATGAGCATGGCGTCGGCGATTTTCATGAGGTTTTCAACGACTTCGATTTTGTCGCTGACTTTGGCGCCGCCGAGAATCGCAACGAAGGGGCGCGCAGGATTCGTCATGGCTTTACCGAGGTAGGCCAGCTCTTTTTCCATGAGCAGGCCGGCGGCGGATTGCTGGACGAAGCGCGTGATACCAACGACCGAAGCATGCGCGCGGTGCGCGGAGCCAAAGGCATCGCATACAAAGACGCCATCGCAAAGCGCTGCCAGTTGCTTCGAGAAGGCTTCGTCGTTTTTTTCTTCCTCGGGATGGAAGCGGACGTTTTCGAGCAGGAGGATATCGCCCTCGCCTAG
>JBGQCW010000060.1:0-9265 GCA_041495565.1 Candidatus Acidiferrum sp. | reverse complement strand
TTTCTCCAAAGAAATAAGAACAAGCCGACTGCGATAAAAAGGAATACTTCCAATTCTGTATCAAGCCGGAAAAACTCTTGCCAAAGCCGATCGGAGCGCGCGAGGGATCAGCGCGGATTCTGCCGGCGAAATCGTGAAAGGCGGCGCGAGAAGGATGTGATCGCCACGGAGGCCGTCCACACAGCCTTGCGTCGGATAGGTCAGAACATTTTCTTCCAGACAGGCCTGGCGAATCTTCTCCGCGATGTTTTCGGACTTGGGAAAAGGTTCACGCGTGGTCTTATCTTTGACGAATTCGACGCCGAGGAGAAGACCGAGGCCGCGAACGTCGCCGACACGGGGATGCGATAGAAGTGAAGAAAGAGCGTCGCGCAGATTTTTTCCTGCGGGAACGACGCGGTTGAAAAGCTTGTGCGATTCGAGATAATCGAAAACGGCGTTGCCCGCGGCAGTGGACACCGGATGAGCCTGATACGTGAAGCCGTGCATGAAAGCGCCGGAGCCGCGTTCGAACGCCTCGACAACGCGCGCGGAAACGAGAACGGCGCCGAGCGGCGCGTAACCGCTGGCGACTCCCTTGCCCACCAGAATCATGTCCGGCTCGAGGCCCCAGTGCTGGACCGCGAAGGGTTTGCCGGTGCGGCCCATTCCGGTCATGACTTCGTCGGCGATGAGAAGAATTCCGTTCTTGCGGCAGATTTCGGCGATGCGCGCCACGTAGCCTTCGGGCGGCACGGCAGCACCGAGAGTTGCGCCTACGATAGGCTCGAAGATAAATGCAGCGGCGTCACCCTTCTTGCTTTCATCCAAATGCGTTTGCAAGTCGTCAGCGCAAGCGAGTTCGCATTGCGGAAAAGTCTTTTCGAACGGGCAGTGGTAGCAGAAACACGGAGCAATGTGGCCCCAATCGGCGATGAGCGGCTCGTAAGGTGCGCGGCGGGCGACATTGCCGCTGACGGACATCGCTCCAAGCGTGCTGCCGTGATAGCTCTGGCGGCGCGAAAGAACGCGGAAACGATTCTTCTGACCGGTTTCGAGGTGATACTGGCGGACGAGCTTGATGGCCGTCTCGGTGGCTTCGGAGCCGCCGGAAGTGAAGTAGACGCGGCCGCCATTGCGGAAATTTGCGGGAGCAAGTGCGAGGAGCCGCGCGGCAAGTTTTTCCGCGGGAGCAGAATGAAATTGCGAGGTGTGCGCAAATGCGATTTGCGAGGATTGCTCGGCCATGGCGCGACCGATTTCCGGGACGCCGTGGCCAATGCTGACGACGGCAGCCTGGCCGGAAGCGTCGAGAAAACGCCGGCCCTTCTCGTCCGTGATCCAGCAGCCTTCGCCGCGAACGGCGATGGGAAAAGTCTTTTTGAAATTGCGGGAGAAGAGCCCGCTGTTCGTGGCCATGAGTTGCCCGTGAAAGGATTGTAGCAGAGTCGCAAGTGCGCGCAGCAAGACGCGCGGAAGCTTGTGAACGAAAAATGTTCGTTACAGCCAATAGAATTGGGTCCGTCTCCGATTAGCTAACTTACCGGATCTTTCCCAATGCGCGACGAAATCCCAAGCAAAGTCTGCGCCGACTCAATTGGGCAGTCGAAAAAAGGCAGAGAGTTATACTATGAGTCTCGCGGCCAAGCATCGAGTGGAGGGATTCCATGGGTGAGATAATTCAGTTCAAGCGACCGGATGGAAAGACCTGCCCTGGCTATCTGGCGACGCCAAAGACAGGATCAAGCGGGCCCGGCTTTGTGGTCATCCAGGAGTGGTGGGGACTAAACGATCAGATCAAAAAAACTGCGGATCGGCTCGCCGAGGCCGGTTACCGGGCGCTCGTGCCGGACCTCTACCGAGGCAAGGTCACCACGGCCAACGACGAAGCAAACCACCTGATGACGAACCTCAACTTCCCCGATGCCGCCGGTCAAGACATCCGCGGCGCCGTGCAGTACCTAAAACAATCCTCGAAGAAAGTGGCCGTGGGCGGCTTCTGCATGGGTGGCGCGCTGACTATCCTGGCTGCTGTCCGGGTGCCGGAGATGGACGCTGGCGCCTGCTTCTATGGCATTCCGTCCCTCGACGCCGCCGATTTGAAGAAAGTCAAAATTCCCCTGATTTGCCACTTCGCGAACAGGGACGACTGGTGTACGCCCGCCAAGGTGAACGAACTGGAGGGCGCGCTGAAGGGGTCGAAATCACAGTTCGAGCTCTATCGCTACGACGCGCAGCACGCCTTCATGAACGAAGCCCGTCCCCAGGTGTATGACGCGGTATCCGCAAAGAGAGCGTGGGAGAGGACGCTCGCGTTCCTGAAAAAGGCACTCGCGTAAGCGATCGCATCGCCGCTCGTCACGTAAGGATGAAAGCGGCCGCCCCGGTATGTGCTACGCTGGCGCCACTTCCTTTGACAATGATACAAAAACCCTTCGGCAAATCCATGTGCCCGCGGAAGCGCGCGTGACGGAATCATCAGGCGGGCTCGTTCGAACGATCGGGCGCTGGAGCCTTGTGGCGCTGATCGTCAACACGATGATTGGCGCGAGCATTTTTGGGTTGCCGGCGCTGATTGCGGCGCGGCTGGGGAGGTGGAGCCCCCTGGGATTTCTCGTGGCGTTCGCGGGAATCGCGGTCATTGCGGCGTGCATGGCGGAAGTTGCGTCGCAATTCCGGGAGGCTGGCGGACCCTACCTCTATGCGCGGGCGGCATTCGGACGATTCCTTGCGATTCAGAATGGCTGGCTGACGTGGCTTTCCAGGATCGCGGCGGTTTCCGCAGTGGCAAACCTATTCATCATTTACCTGAGCGAATTCTTTCCGGGAGTGAAAGCGCCGTTTGCGAGGGCCGGAGTCCTGACGATCCTCATCGGATTTCTCGCGGTTGTGAATTATCGCGGCGTGACCGGTGGAAACCGGATCAGCAATTTCTTCACGGTCACGAAGGTGGCCCTGCTCGCCTTTTTTGTCATCGCTGGACTTACGGCCCTTGCGCTGCATCCAGCGATACGGGTCACGCCCGCGGCCACGACAACAACGTCGGCGGACTGGTTTGAGGCCTTGCTCCTGATGATCTATTCCTACGGGGGATTTGAAGCGGCGCTCATCGTCTCCGGAGAAACGCGCGATGCGCGCAAAGACATTCCTTTTGCTTTATTCACGGCCATTGCGGCGACGACGCTTCTGTATATCGCCGTGCAGTATCTGGTGATCCACACGATTCCGAATGCGGGCGCGTCGAGCGCACCGGTGGTGGATTCCGCGCGGCGGTTTCTGTCGCCGCTGGGCGTGCAGATCGTGGCGGCAGGGACGCTGGTTTCCGCGTACGGCTACCTCAGCGCCAATATGCTGCATACGCCGCGGATCACGTTTGCCATGGGCGAACGCGGAGATTTCCCGGCGTTTTTCGGCAGAATCCATCCGCGCTTTCGAACGCCGCATCTCTCCATCGTGATCTTTGCCGCAGTGCTCCTGCTCTTTTCGATCGTCGGAAATTTCAAGTGGAATGCGATGTTGTCCAGCGTCGCGCGGCTTTTTGTCTATGGGTCGGTCGCCGCGGCGCTGCCGGCGCTGCGGAAAAAACAGCCGCAAGCGGAGCGGTTCCGCCTGCCGTTCGGCAACCTGTTTGCGCTGCTCGCGCTTCTCTTCACCGGAGTGCTGGTGACGCGGATGCAGCGCGGAGAGTTGATCGTAATCTCCATCACGGCCGCCCTGGCATTCGTGAATTGGCTGTGGGCGCGGAAGCAAACGGATGCATCCGAAGCCACAAGCTAGCCCCTGCGCGGCGCGGCAACAAATCCCTTGAGCGGTCGGCCGATCCATCCTATTGGATTTGAATCGGAAACGATACAATAGGCGCGCTTCTGTTTTGAATCATTTGACCTGCAGTTGTGTACGAGGAGAGAGCAAGATGAGTCGCGTCACTCTGCGTTGTAGTTTCGCATTCGCGTTGTTGCTGGCCGCCGGCATTTCCGCTTTCGCGCAAGACAGTTCGAAACATCCCATCACTTTCACTGACATCATCGGCATGCACCGCGTCGCCGAACCAGAAATCTCGCGCGACGGAAAATGGGTGGCCTACACGGTGACGACGCCGGACATGGAAGCGAATCGCGGCGCGAGCAATATCTGGTTAGTAGCCACGGCGGGCGGCGCCGAATTGCAACTGACGCGGAGCGGACATGATTCTTCGCCGGCGTGGTCGCCGGATGGGAAGACGCTGGCGTTCCTTTCTTCGCGCAGCGGCGATTCGCAGGTGTATTTGCTCTCGATGGAAGGCGGCGAAGCACATCCGCTGACAAAGCTTTCGACGGGCGCCGACATGGTGAAGTGGTCGCCGGACGGAAAGACGATTGCGTTTACTTCCTCCGTCTATCCCGATTGCGTCAGCCGCTCGGCGGCTGCCTTAAACAATGATGAGGATTGCAACAGCAAGCGCGACGCGGAGAAAGAAAAGAACAAAGTCAAGGCGCACGTCGCAGAGCATCTTCTCTACCGGCACTGGACGCACTGGTCGGAGGGAAAACGCAGCCATTTGTTTGTCGTTCCAGCCGATGGCAGCACTGCGCCGCGCGATCTCACCGCCGGAGCGGACTACGACATTCCACCGGACGAGCGGAGCGGACCGGGAGATATCAATTTTTCTGCGGATTCAAAGGAAGTTTGTTTTACGGCTGTGACCGACAAGATGGAAGCGATCAGCACGAACGCCGATTTGTTCGTCGTTCCCGCGGCGGGAGGCGATCCCAAACGCATCACCACGCAGCAAGGCTTCGACGGAAATCCAGTTTACTCGCCGGATGGAAAATACATTGCGTATCACGCGCAGCTTACGCCCCGGTATGAATCTGACCGCTGGCGCATGATGCTTTACGACCGGCAAAGCGGAAAGAATGAAAGCATCTCCGATGGTTTCGATCGCAGCGCCAACGAATTGGCTTGGTCGCCCGACAGCAAGACGATTTATTTCACGGCAGAGAACGAGACGCAACAGCCAGTGTATGCGATGGCGGCGCGCGCCGGTGCGCAACCGAAACAAATTATTGCGGACACATTCAACACGGCGATTTCTTTCAGCGCCGACGGGAAGATGCTAGTTTTTGAGCGGACGAGCTTGACGATGCCCGCCGAAGTTTTCGCCGCTGCGAGTGATGGCTCGAATGTCCGGCAACTGACGCATCAAAATGATTCGATCCTGGCCGCGCTGGAGATGAGTGCGCCGGAGACGTTTTGGCTCGACGGCGCCGAAGGAACGAAAGTACAAGCGATGCTGATCCGGCCGCCGAAATTTGACGCGGCGAAGAAATATCCCCTGCTGGTGCTGCTGCATGGCGGGCCGCAGACGATGTGGTCGAATGCCTGGGGCTACCGCTGGAACGCGCAAGTTTTTTCCGCGGCGGGATACGTGACGCTGATGATCAACCGGCGCGGGTCGACGGGTTACGGGCAGAAATTCACGGACGAAATCACGAACGACTGGGGCGGCAAAGCGTACGTCGACGTGATGAATGGCGTGGACTACACGCTGAAGAAATATCCGTTTGCCGACGGGACACGCATGGCCGCGGCGGGTGGTTCTTATGGCGGGTACATGGCGGATTGGATTGCGACGCACACGGGGCGGTTCAAGGCAATCGTGAGCCACGCGAGTGTGTACGACCAGGTTTCGATGTACGCGACGGAAGAGCTGTGGTTTGGAGAGCACGACATGCAGGGGACACCGTGGACGAATCCTGAAAGTTACAAGAAGTGGGCGCCAGTGACGTACGCCGGGGAGCTGGGGAAATTCAAGACACCCACGCTGGTGATCGCGGGAGAGCGAGACTACCGCGTGCCGTACACACAGTCGCTGGAGTTTTTCAGCGCGCTGAAACGGCAGGGGGTGCCTTCGAAGCTGGTGGTTTTCCCCGACGAAGGGCACTGGGTGCTGAAACCGCAAAATGCCCAATTCTGGTACAAGACGTTTCTGGACTGGCTGGCGACATACGTGAAATAACGAGCCGCTCAGGCCTCGAGCAGGCGATGGAGAGCGCTGCGCGCAAAGCGGAAAAGATGGTAGAGCAAGAAGGCAGATAGCGCGACGAGTACGGCGACGATGATGGTTGTGGCGAGCGGATGAGCGGTCGCCATCCACGTCAGCCACACGGCCAAGACGTCTTCTCCAAAACTTAACGCCCAATTGCTGAACGGCTCCGGACTGGTATTGACGGCGGCGCGCGCGCTGGCTTTTGTGCCGTGCGAGGTGAGTGCAACTCCACCGGCGAGAAGGGCCGCGCCCCAGCGCCACTCCGCGGCGGCGGCGCCAGCGGCGGCGTAGGCCAGGAGTGCGGCGGCGGGTGGGCGAATAAAGGTGTGGATCGCATCCCAAATCGTGTCGAAGTAGGGAATTTTGTCCGCAAGAAATTCAATCAGATAAAGCGCGATAGCAATTCCAAGCACCCAGGGATGGGACAGAACTTGCAGGGCCGGTGGAAGGTGCAGCACGCCGAAACGCTGGAGAAGACCGAGCGTGGCGACGGTGGCATAAAGGTTGAGGCCGGAAGAAAATCCGGCGCCAAGCGCGAGACCGAGCGTTTCGATAGGGTTCATCCGTGTCCATGATAACAGTCGAGGAGACTCGCCGCGGGCAGTAACTCCTGCTGAGAGGAATCCGAGGTTCTGTTTGACGTGCCGGTCAGAGTAAAGCCATTCTGTGCAATGGACGGTCATCCATGTTTGGGCTGAGCTATCTTTTTTATCCCTGGGGCTTCATCGTGCAGGGCCTGGCGATCGTACACTTCGTGAGGCGGCGGCCGGAGAACTACTGGTTCTACATTATTTTCTTCGGCGGCTTCCTCGGCGCGAGCGTGTATATCCTTGCGGAAGTGCTGCCGGACCTGGGGCTTCTTCGCGGCGTGTTTCAGGGTTTTGGCCGACGGTCGCGCATCCAAAAGGTCGAAACGGATATTCTCGATAATCCCTCCCCCGCAAATTACGAAGAGCTGGGTGAACTTTACAAAGATCAGAAGCAGTATGAGAAGGCGCGCGAGGCTTTCACCAACGCGATAGCGGCGCGAAGCGATTCCGTCTATACATTTTATTCCCGGGCGCTATCTTCGCTCGGGCTGAACGACCTGGCCGGTGCGATTCCAGACCTGGAGCGCGTAGTTACAGCCGACCGGAAATTCGATTACTACCGCGCGGCGGGTTTACTGGCGGATGCCTATGCGCGAACGGGACAACTGGAGCGCGCTGATCCGCTTTTCGCGGAAGTGATGCAGATTTCGACGACTCCGGAGACGCTGTACAACTACGCAAGTTTTCTGAGAACCGCGAACCGGCGCGAGGAGGCGCGCGAGTGGGCGCAGAAGCTGCTCGCGAAGAAGCGCACGCTGCCGCGGTACATGCAGCGGCGCGAGCGTCCGTGGTTTCGCAAAAGCAAGGCGCTCCTGAAGGAATTGGCCAGCGCGTAGTGCTCGCGCCCTATCGGAAAAGAAGAGAGATCCTTTCCGACAAGGCCGGAACCTTCCCGATAAGATCGGGACAGGCCGGTCGACTCCTGATGGTCCCGCCGGAATGCACAAACCGCACCTTCACCGCGCGTGAAGAGAGATCCCTCGGTCGCGATGCTCCTCGGGACAGACATCCTTCATCGGCTGGCTAGTTAACAATAACACCCCCCACCCCCTATGTTTTTCATAAGTGTTGATTCTAATGAAGGTTAAAGTTGTTTGTTTTGTTACGCTTTTGTAAGTATTGATTCCATGAGACTTAAAAACGCGGGATGGGGACTGTAAGTCATTTGCTTCCCACTCATCCGAAAGGGTCTCGGAACTGCGGATTCTAAGGGAGTTGCGCGAAGAGCCCCGTGAGGGAGCAGGGGGATCAGCACCGGAGAAGGATCCTTCGACTCGCGATGCTCGGTCAGGATGCGCATCCTTCGCCGGATGCGCAGTGCAGATTCTAAAGAACTTAGTGCTAAATCGGACGCAATTCGGCTCTGGAAATGAATCTTAGAAATCGGAAAAGACGAATGACCGAGGGAGTTGCGCAGAATTACTCAAATTAAATTGTACCAGAATGCTACTGGAAGTCAAGAGAAATTTTGGAGGCGCGAGGCGGAATCGAACCGCCGATAAAGGTTTTGCAGACCTTTGCCTTACCACTTGGCGACCGCGCCACCGGACCGAATGAGATCTGGACGGGTGAAGCCTGGAGAGAGTAAAGCCTCCCCCGTCCAGTTCCCTGCTCTGTACTGCACCTGCAAACTGTTCTTGCCCTGCTGAAGAATTCTCTTCACGGAAAAAATTTCAACCCTCCACTCTCATATCCCGAGGGTGGGGCACCCCACGGGTCTGAAGACCCGCCACTACAAAGACTGCCTCAGCGGGCTGCGGCGGCCTGCTCAGCGTTGGCGGCACGGGATTCGTTGACGATGGGCGCGCCGATGAGGTTGCCCCATTCGGTCCACGAACCATCGTAGTTGCGCACGTTGTTGTAGCCGAGCAAATACTTCAGCACGAACCAAGTATGCGAACTGCGCTCGCCAATGCGGCAGTAGGCGATGACTTCGCCGGCGCCGGTGACGCCCTTCGACTGATAGAGCTTCTGCAAATCTTCCAGCGATTTGAACGTGCCGTCCTCGTTGGAAGCCTGTGCCCAGGGGATATTCGCGGCTTTGGGAATGTGGCCGGCGCGCTGCGCGGTTTCGGTCATTCCCGGAGGAGCGATAATCTTGCCGGTGAACTCATCGACGGAGCGCACGTCGACGAGCTGACCGGGCTTGCGGCCGTCAAGAATGGTGAAGACATCTTCTTTGCGGGCGCGAATGGATTCGTCGGTGGAAGAGACGCGATAGGCCGCGGGCGTGACGTTTGCGGCGTCCTTAGTGATTTGGCGTTTCTCTTCGAGCCATTTCTTGCGGCCGCCGTTGATCAAGCGGACATCCTTGTGGCCGTAGATCTTCAGTTGCCAGAAGGCATAGGCGGCAAACCAGTTGTTGTTGTCGCCGTAGAGGAGGATGGTGGTGTCGTTGGAAATGCCGGAGGCGCCGAGGAGCTTTTCCAGCGTGGCCTTATCGATGAGGTCGCGGCGGATGCCGTCCTGGAGCTGGGTTTGCCAATTCCATCCGACGGCGCCGGAGATGTGGCCCTGATCGTAGGCGGTGGTGTCCACGTCGACTTCGACCAAGCGAAGATTGGGGGAATTCAGATTGTGAGCGGCCCAATCGGTTGAGACCAGAACTTCGGGGTGTTTGTACTCGGACATTTGCGTATCTCCTCTTGTTTGCTTTTAGGTTCGAAAC
>JBGQCW010000059.1:0-9299 GCA_041495565.1 Candidatus Acidiferrum sp. | reverse complement strand
GTTCTTCCATGGAGAACAGTGCGAGGTGAAATGCTTCGACCCATACTTGTGGCCAGCGTGCTTATTTCGGCCGGAATGTTCATGGCGGCGGCTGTGACCGCGGACGACATTTCCGCTCGCGCGCGCAAGCTGCACTTCTCGTCCATCGTTGTGGATGCCCATGACGACACCACCCAACGCTTCCTCGACGGTAAGTTTGATCTTGGCACGCGCAACTCTCTCGGCAGTATTGATATTCCTCGCATGCGCGAGGGCAACCTTAGCGCGATTTTCTTTTCCATCTGGATGCCCAGCAAAGTAACCGGGCCCGAAGCCGTCGACCGCGCCCTCGTCCAGATTGATGCCGTTCGCGAACAGGTCCGGAAGCACCCGAATGATCTTGTCCTTGCTACGACTGCCGCGGAAATCCGCGAAGCGCGCAAGCAGGGCAAGATCGCCGCTCTGATGGGCGTGGAGGGCGGCCACATGATCAACTCCGATCTTGCTGTGCTGCGCACGTACGCCGCGCTGGGCGTTCGGTACATGACGCTAACGCACAGCGGCAATGACGAATGGGCTGACTCTTCCACGGACACGCCCGTTCACAATGGCCTCACGGATTTCGGCAAGGATGTGGTGAGAGAAATGAATCGCCTCGGCGTGATGGTGGACATCTCGCACGTCAGCGACAATACTTTCTACGACGCGCTGGAAGTCAGCAAAGCGCCGCTGATCGCTTCGCACTCCTCGTGCCGCGCCATCTGCGACGCTCGCCGCAACATGACCGATCCGATGATCAAAGACCTCGCGGCAAAGGGTGGCGTCATCCAAATCAACTATCACGTTGGTTTCCTCAGCCAGGAATTTCTCAACGCCGAAGTAGCGAATCCCGAGCTAAACAAGGGGATTGCAGCCGAGGTCACGAAGCGCTGCGGCGACAATGAAGGTTGCCAGCTGATCGAGGGCGACCGCATCACGCGCGAGTACGTCGAACAGGGCAAGCTCCCGCGCGTGGACTACACCAAAATCATCGAACACATCGACCACGCTATAAAAGTCGCCGGGGTGGATCACGTGGGACTGGGCTCGGACTTCGATGGCGCCAACATGCCGTACGGCATGGAAGACGCCACGAAGCTCCCGGCCATCACCGAAGCCCTGCTGAAAAAAGGTTATTCCGAGAGTGACGTGAAGAAGATTCTCGGCGAAAATACTCTGCGCGTTATGGCGGAAGTCGAACGCGTCAGCCGGGAGCTGAATGCGGGGAAGTAAGCTCAACGGAGAAGATTCGAGAAGGAAGCAGAGGGGGTTGTTAGAAAATGAAACGTGCAATGTGGTTTGTGGGCGTTGTGGGAATGGGAATGCTGTTTTTCGGTTGTAAGGCGAAAGAGCAGACTGCGGAAACGCAGCCGCCGGAGAAGCCCAAGGCCGAAGCGCCGGCAGAGCCAAAAGCCGAAACGCCTGCGCCACCGCAACCCGAAGTAACAGCGAGTGCGCCGGCAGCAGCGCCGCGCCAGGGCTATGACCGTGCACTTCTTCGCGCTGCGCTGCTCAAGGACCACGCGCCGGACACGTTTCAGGTGAAGTTCACCACCACGCGCGGGGATTTTGTTGTGACCGTGACTCGCGCCTGGGCTCCCATTGGCGCTGACCGCTTCTACACTCTCGTGAAGCACCATTTTTATGACAACGCCAGCTTCTTCCGCGTTGTTCCCAACTTCGTCGTTCAGTTCGGCCTCAGCGCGTATCCGCCGGTCTCGGCGGCGTGGTCCAAGGCGAATATCAACGATGACCCCGTCACACAGAGCAACAAGCGTGGATACCTGACGTTTGCCACCGCGGGACCTAACACGCGCACCACGCAGGTTTTTATCAGCCTGAAGGACAACACGGGGCTCGACCGTCAAGGCTTTGCGCCTTTCGGCGCTGTTGACGGCCAGGGAATGAAGGTCGTCGACATGTTTTACGATCAATACGGAGATAACGCAGGTCCGGATCAAGGGCAGATCGAAAAAGAAGGCAAGCCCTATCTCGACAAGGGCTGGCCCAAGCTCGATTCCATCAAGAGCGCCACGCTGATCGGAACGGGCGCAGAGGTGGCCAAGAAGCCCCAATAATGCTGGCTTGCCATGGATTACTTTTTTGGATTTGATGTATCCAATCTTTGTAGGGCATTCCCTTTGACTTCGGGGAGCCCGGGAAAGTATTCTTCGATTTCATGATGACCTGTTGCCAGATGATGTGTTGTCCGTGCGCGTGCAACGCTGCGTGTTGCACGACCCCCATCTCTGGCCAGAGGAGTTTCCGGACTTAGCTGTAGCCTAATCACAAAGTTCCGAAGCCCACGTGCCAGAGATGCTGGTACCGTGGGCTTTTTTGTTTTTGCATCGAGGATTTTTCGCAAACGAGAAGTTGGGAGCCAAGAATCATGACCACGGCAGCCTTGCCCGAAGTCGAAGAAAGACACAGCCGCGAGGCCATTGAAGCGGAAATAAACCGCTTCGAGGAACGCGTCCAGCAGTTGCAAAGCGGCGCCATCACCGCGGAGCAGTTCCGCCCGTTTCGCTTGAAACACGGCACATACGGCCAGAGGCAGGCTGGCTTTCAGATGCTGCGCGTGAAGGTTGCGGCGGGCGTGCTCAAGCCGGAACAACTGCGCGTCCTGGCGGGACTTGCGGATGATTACTCGACGGGGCGAGGACACCTTACCACGCGGGAGAATGTTCAATTCCACTTTGTGAAGCTTGAAAATGTGGCTGCGGCCATGCGACGGCTGGCGGCTACCGGGCTGACGACGCGCGAGGCTTGCGGCAACACGGTGCGCAACGTGACGGCGTGCCCTATGGCCGGTGTTTGCCCGGACGAAGCGTTTGATGTCACGCCGTATGCTCTCGGTGTTTCGCGTTACTTGTTGCGCCATCCGGATTTTCACGACTTGCCGCGCAAATTCAAGATTGCGTTCTCCGGCTGCGAAGATGACGGAAATTGCGCAGTTGCAGGAATCCATGATGTCGGGTTGATCGCTCAGGTCCGCGGCGCCAATGGCACAGCGCACCGTGGCTTCAAAGTTTTGGTTGGGGGCGGGCTGGGGAGTTTGCCTACGGAGGCGGCAGTTCTCGTGGATTTCCTGCCTGAAGAAGAGTTGCTGCCTACGATCGAGGCCATCCTGCGGGTTTTCACGGAAACGGGAAATCGCAAGAATAAGCTGATGGCGCGGCTGAAATTCGTTTTGCGCGCGAAAGGCATCGAAGAGTTGCGCCGCTTGGTGGCGGAGAAACGCAAGGTTTCGCAAGCTCAGGCAGAGAAAATTATCGTCCCTACCCCGATTCAGCCGTCGCTGGTCACCATCGCGCCGGCCCCTTTGTCTGCGGCGGCGATCGAGCCGCAGGCCGACGCTGAATACGACCGCTGGGCCGAACACAACTTGATGTCTCAGCGGCAGGCCGGATACGGCGCGATCTGGGTCAAGTTGCTCGCCGGAACGTTTTATAGCCACCAGATGCGCGGCCTCGCCGATGTACTGGAAAAGAACGAACTGACCGGCGTGCGCATTGCGGTGAATCAGGATCTCGTCATCCCGTGGGTTCCTTTTGACCGCGTGCGTGCGATCTATGACGATCTCCTCGCTCTCGATTTGGCCACGCCCGGCGCGCGCACGATCTCCGATGTCACCGGGTGCCCGGGCGCCACCACGTGCAATCTTGGCATCACGCGATCTCTTACGCTGGCCGAGGAGCTTTCGCGCGAACTGAACGACTACACCGATCCGGAAATTCAGAAACTGCGCATCAAGATCAGCGGCTGCCCCAATTCGTGCGGGCATCATCACATTGCGGATATCGGTTTTTACGGCAACGCCAGAAAGATCGGGGAGCAACAGGCTCCGTACTACCAGCTTTTGCTCGGCGGCAAGGTCGATGCCGCTGGCGTTCGATTTGCGCGGCAGATCGTGGCAGTGCCGGCGCGCCCCATTCCGGCAATTCTTCGCGAACTTCTGCTCTTCTATCAACAGGATCGTCAGTCAGGAGAAACATTTTCTGCATGGGTGACGCGCACGCCTGATAAGGCAATCGTCGAGCGATTGAAGGCGTTGGCTGACGTGGAAAACGCTTCCGCGGACGTCTTCGTGGATTGGGGCGACACGGAAACCTATTCGCTGAAGCTCGGTCGCGGGGAGTGCATGGCATGACGGGCAAAGTCTATCTCGTTGGTGCAGGCCCGGGCGATCCCGAGCTGCTTACGTTGAAAGCGGCGCGCCTCCTCGCCCGCGCGGACATCGTGTTGCACGATGCGCTCGTCAGCCGCGAGGTGCTGGCGATGATTTCTCCCGCTGCGGAAGTGATCGACGTCGGCAAGCGCGCCGGCCGCAAACTCCTCGCGCAAGATGAGATCAATGTGCTGCTTGTCTCCTATTCAACAAGGCGCGAGACCGTTGTCCGCTTGAAGGGCGGCGATCCCTCGATCTTCGGGCGCGCTGGGGAAGAGATTGCGTCCTTGCGTAAGGCCGGCGTTGACTACGAAATCGTTCCTGGTATTACCGCCGCTCTTGGAGCCGCGGCGGCCGCAGGCATTTCACTTACCGATCGCCGCGTCGCCTCGCAAATCCTCCTAACCACGTTTTCGCGCGGAACCGACGGCGGTGCGATGGACTGGGGCTGCGTCACCAGCGCGACCACTCTCGTTCTTTATATGCCGGGCGCCGAGTACGCCGAAGTCTCTGAGCGATTGCTCGAAGGTGGCCTTCCGCCAGACCTTCCGTGCGTGATCGTCTCGAATGCGATGGGTCCACATCAGCAAATACGTTGGTCCAGCGTCGGACGCCTCGCCAGCGAAGAAAGACTTCCCGCGCCGACCTTGTTGATTGTTGGCCGCGTGGCTTCCCGTGATGTCGCGGAGATCAGCGCGCGATTCTGGGACGGTGACGGGAGAAAGATCGATTCAAAGCATGCGTCAGTCATCTAACCAGAAGGGAGTATGAAAATGAGTGAACAAGTGAAAGCCGTTGGCAGTGGAAGCCGATTGAGACTATCGCTGGACACCTGGGCCGTACTCACGGCGTTTCTCGCGGCTCTCTTGATCCGCGTTGGCGTCTTCAAGCATGTCCCCTGGTAATGCGTCCTGAAGAAATGGTTAGCAGCGAAAGCGTCCTCCAACGCTACATTCATTCAGCCACGTTTCGCTGAGAACAAGCGCGGTCCGCTACAAACCGAGGACCGTCACCAGCTCCTTCACGGAGGCCGCCGACTTCTGCAACGCGGCATTTTCTTCTGGCGTCAGCTTGATCTGAATGATCTCTTCCGCGCCGTTTGCGCCAAGCTTTACAGGAACGCCAACGAAAAGCCCCTTGATCCCGTATTCGCCGTCAAGGTACACCGCGCACGGCAAAATCTTCTTCTTATCTTTGAGGATCGCTTCCACCATCTCCACCGCTGCTGCAGATGGCGCGTAGTATGCCGATCCAGTCTTCAGCAGATTGATGATCTCCGCCCCACCCTTACGCGTACGCTCCACGATCGCATCGATCCGCTCCTTCGGCAACAGGTCGGGGAGGGGAATCCCCGCCACGGTTGAATACCGCGGCAGCGGCACCATGTCGTCTCCATGCCCGCCCAGCACAAACGAGTGCACGTTTTCCACGCTCACTTTGCATTCCATCGCCACAAACGTGCTCATCCGCGCGGAGTCCAGCACGCCCGCCATGCCCAGCACGCGATTTTTCGGGAAGCCGCTCACTTTGAGCGCCGCTTGCGCCATGGCATCCAGCGGGTTCGTCACCACGATGAGGATGCAGTTGGGAGAATGCTTCACGATCTGCTCGACGACCGCCTTCACCACGTTGTAGTTCGCTTTGAGCAAATCGTCGCGGCTCATCCCCGGCTTGCGCGGGAATCCCGCCGTAATTACCACCACGTCGCTTCCAGCCGTCGCGGAATAATCTCCGTTCCCCGTGGATATGCCCGTTCCGCGCGAATCCGTCCGCGTAATCGGCCCGGACTCCATCATATCCAGCGCCTTGCCGGCTGGCGCGCCCTCCAAGATATCCGTCAGCACCACGTCCGCCAGCTCCATATCCACAATCCGTTGCGCCGTGGTCGACCCTACGAACCCGCCACCCACTATCGTCACTTTTTTTCTGCTCATTCCTCTCCTCGTCTCCGATAAAACGTTTCTCTGCGAATCCTCTGTGTTCTCCGTGCCTCTGCCTTAGCTTTCTCTTTCTTTTCCAAATTAGCGCGCCGCGGCCACACCCTTCATATTTTCAATGATCGCCGACGCGAACGCTGACGTGCCCACCTTCGTCGCGCCAGGCATCAGCCGCTCGAGATCGTACGTCACGCGCTTCTGCTGAATCGTCCGTGCG
The DNA here is from genome assembly GCA_041495565.1 of Candidatus Acidiferrum sp. Taxonomy (GTDB): domain Bacteria; phylum Acidobacteriota; class Terriglobia; order Acidiferrales; family UBA7541; genus Acidiferrum. The sequence continues at coordinate 2,959 of JBGQCW010000059.1, read as the reverse complement.
ATGCCATCCTCGATCAGCTTGGCCGCTTCCTTCCAGCCCAGAAAGTCAAACATCATCGCACCCGAAAGCATCAGCGAGCCGGGATTGATCACATCCTTGTCCGCATATTTCGGCGCGGTGCCGTGTGTCGCTTCAAACACGCCGAACCCATCGCCGATATTCGATCCCGGCGCCATCCCCAATCCGCCGACCTGCGCCGCGCACGCGTCCGACAAATAGTCGCCATTCAGATTGGAAGTCGCCAGTACGCTGTACTCATCCGCGCGCAACAGCACCTGCTGAAACACGGAATCCGCGATGCGGTCGTTGATCATCAGTTTTTGCTTCCACTGCCCCTTGCCGTGCGTCGCGTAAATTGCGTCCAGTGTCTGCTTCACTTCGCCGCAGATCGACTTCTTGAACGCGTCGGTGGCCCGCTCGAGTCCCGGCTCGATCAGCGCCGCATTCTGCTCCACCGTCAACGCGGGGTTCTTGTCGAGATTGTCCACGATCCAGCTCTCGCGCTCGGTGATCGTCTGCGCGCGGAACTCTTCGCGCGCCAGGTCATAGCCCCAGTCGCGGAACGCGCCCTCGGTAAATTTCTGGATGTTGCCCTTATGCACCAGCGTCACGCTCTTCCGCTTGTTCGCCAGGGCATACTTGATGGCCCGCCGCACCAGCCGCTTCGTCCCTGTCGGTGAAATCGGTTTGATCCCCACGCCGGAGTCCCAGCGAATCTGCTTCTTCCCATCTTTCAGCATCTCGTGATTCAGAAACTCCAGCAGCTTCTTCGCTTCCGGCGACCCGGATTTCCATTCGATCCCCATGTACACATCTTCGGTATTCTCACGAAAGATGAATATGTTCATCTTTTCCGGCGCGCGCACCGGGGAGGGAACGCCCGCAAAATAGCGCACCGGGCGCTCGCAGGAATAGAGATCCAGAATCTGCCGCAGCGCCACATTCAGCGAGCGAATCCCCCCACCCACTGGGGTGGTCAGCGGTCCTTTGATGGCCACTCGAAAATCTCGGATCGCATCGACCGTATCGTTCGGTAGCCATTCGTTGAACGCCTTGAAAGCCTTCTCGCCGGCGAAAACCTCGAACCACGCCACGCGCCGCTTCCCGCCGTAGGCCTGCTCCACAGCGGCGTCGAACACGCGCCGCGACGCTTTCCAGATGTCCCGCCCCGTTCCATCCCCCTCAATGAACGGAATGATCGGCGTATCCGGCACTTGCAGCTCGCCGCCGCTGTAACCGATGGGCTTGCCTTCGGAGGGAACAGCCTTCCCGTTATACGAACTCTTCATGAATACGGCTCCTTGGAATAAGTTCGACTTCTTTACTGGCGCACGAGGAAAGGGGTGCGCCGCGCCGCTACAATCGTCTTGCAATCCGGCAGGCTCGGGTGAACTGGTGAAGATATCACATTCGCGCGGGGTGGGAGTATAATCGCGCGCGATTCTCGTTTCACTATACAGGAGAGAAAACCATGATGATGGACTGGAATCAGTACCATAAGGAAGTCGGCGCCCGAGTCGGCGAGCTGATGAAGCTCTCGCCGGATACGGTTCGCGGCTATCAAACGCTCAGCGCCGCCAATTCCAAGACCAGCATTCTGGGCGAAAAAACGCGCCAGCTGATCTCTTTGGCCGTAGCCGTTACGACCCGCTGCGACGGTTGCATCGTCGTGCACACCGACGCCGCTCTCAAGGCTGGCGCCTCGAAAGAAGAGATCGCCGAAGCGCTCGGAGTCGCCGTGGGAATGAACGCGGGAGCCGCGCTGGTTTACTCCACGCGCGTGCTCGATGCCGTCGACGCAAAATCCGCGGCAGCCCACGGGGCCTAGCGCGAACTAGTCGTAATACTCCTGGCCTAGGTGGGTGATGAGGTCTTCACCTTGAATCCAGCGAAGCGTGTTTTTCAGCTTCATGGACTGAATGAAGAGGTCGTGCTCGGGGTACAACCCCGGAGCGGTCATCGGCGATTTGAAGTAGAAGCTGAGCCACTCCTGAATGCCGCGCATTCCCGCGCGCTGCGCCAGGTCCATAAACAGGACCAGATCGAGCACGATCGGCGCGGCCAGAATCGAATCGCGGCACAGGAAGTCGACCTTGATTTGCATCGGGTAACCAAGCCAGCCGAAAATATCGATGTTGTCCCAGCCTTCTTTGTTGTCGCCGCGCGGCGGGTAGTAGTTAATGCGTACCTTGTGGCACATCTTGCCGTAAAGCTGCGGATACAACTTCGGTTGCAGGATGTATTCCAAGACGCTGAGCTTGGACTCTTCCTTAGTCTTGAATGAGCCCGGATCCTCAAGAACTTCGCCGTCACGGTTGCCCAGGATATTGGTGGAGAACCATCCATCGAGGCCCAGCATTCGTGCCTTGAACGCCGGCGCAAGCACGGTCTTGAGCAGGGTCTGTCCCGTCTTGAAGTCTTTTCCGCAAATGGCCACATTGTGGTCGAGGGCGAGCCGTTGCATTGCCGGGATATCCACACTAAGGTTCGGCGAGCCGTTGGCGTAAGGCACGCCACTGGTCACCGAGGCCCAGGCATAGAGCATCGAGGGCGCGATCGCCGGATGATTGGACTTCATGGCCTCGACAAATTTTTCCGGCGTGGAGTGAACGTCTTCCGGCTTTACGAAGGATTCCGTCGAGCCGCACCAGCAAGTCACCAGCCGCGAAACGCGCGAAGTCTTGCGGAAGTTGGCGATGTCTTCCTTGATCTGCAGCGCCAGCTCGTATTTGTTCTTGCCTTTCTTGATGTTGGGGCCATCGATCAGCTTCACGAAATCATGGTCGAACGCGGCCTTCATGGGCTTGATGGTGGAAAGGAAGGGCTTCACCTTTGCCAGGTCCTGCGGATTCAGGACGCCCGCATTCGCAGCGGACTGGTAAGCGTTGTCCTTGAAAATATCCCAGCCGCCAAAGGTGAGGTCCGGTAGCTCGGCAAGTGGGACGAATTTGTTGATGAG
>JBGQCW010000058.1:0-9445 GCA_041495565.1 Candidatus Acidiferrum sp. | reverse complement strand
TGGCGCGTAGCTGTGCACTTCCAGGCCGTGCTGCGCGGCTGCCAGCAGCACCACGCCGCGCACTTCAGCGAGCCGCAGCGCGGTATGTATGTTCAGCGCCGTGAAAACGCTCTCCACCGCCATGGCGTCCGGCGCAAACTCCTCGATCAGCCGGCAGAGCAGCGCATGCACATCCTGAAGCGTGGCGCCCGCACACTCCTTCCGCCGCTTTGCCGCGACCGTCAACGCACCATAATGCAGCATCCGGCAGCACCGCCCATCGCTCTCAACGATTCCGTAGCCCGTCGGTCCCGCCGCCGCGGGGTCCACTCCCAGCACGCGCATCCAGATGTTCTTCTCGCTCGTTCTGTTGGCTGAAGTCGTCCCGCGCATCGCAGCAAGTCTACGGCGATCATACGGCTCCCGCCAACCTTTTGTAAGTGCTTGATCGAAGCGCTTGCGAATTTTCCCCCAAGTCACGCGCGAGGAACGCACAGCCATCTTCGATATTGACGATGCCCATTGCAAGCCTTACCATGAAAGCTGTTCAATTGGTTTTTCTGCAGTTCCCCCCCTTCTTGCGATCGCCGGACGGATCATCCGCCCCGGCTGAAAGAATTGTAATGACCAATAGTCTTTTGACCGAGAGCGATGTTGTCTTTCGCGCCCTCATTGAGGCCGCTCCCGATGGCATCGTCGTGGTCAATCAGGAAGGACGCATCGTTCTCGTCAACCTGCAGACGGAAAAGCTCTTCGGCTACGACCGAGCCGAGCTGCTGAATCAAGCGATGGAAATCCTCGTTCCCGAACGTCTCCGCGGCAAACATGGCTTCCACCGCGCCGGCTTTATGTCCAGCCCGCTGCTCCGCCCCATGGGTGCGGGGCTGGAGCTCCACGGCTTGCGCAAGGACGGTACAGAATTTCCCATTGATATCAGCCTGAGTCCCATCCAAACCGATTCGGGCTTGCTCGTCTCCAGCGCCATCCGAGACATCACCGATCGCAAACGCGCGGAACAGCGAATCCGGGCTTTGCTCGATTCCGCACCGGATGCCATGGTGGTCGCCGGGGAGGATGGCCGCATCGTACTCGTCAACTCTCAAACCGAACAACTTTTTGGCTACAAGCGCGCGGATCTGCTTGGCCAGCCTGTCGAGATCCTGGTGCCAGAACGCTTCTGGACGGACCACCGCACGCATCGCGGCAAATACATGGAGCACGCGCACGTTCGTCACATGGGCGCCGGGTTCGAATTCTACGGCCAGCGCAAGGACGGCACCGAATTCCCCGCCGAAATCAGCCTGAGTCCTCAACACACCGAAGAGGGCACCCTCATCTCCGCCACCATCCGCGACGTCACCCAGCGCAAACGCGTCGAAGACGCATTGCGCCAGTCCGAAGCATCCTTCCGCGGCATGGTCGAGGGCACCTACGGCGTTTATCGCGCCGCGTCGGACGGCTCCATTCTCATGGCCAATGCTGCCCTGGCGCGTATTCTCGGCTACGATTCCGAAAGAGAATTACTTGCCCTAAACCTTGTCACGGATATCTTCCAGCCCGGTGAATACTCGTCCCATCTCTTCGATCAGCCGGGCACCCGTAAACAATTCGCCCGCATCGCGGCCGGCTGGCGACGCAAGGACGGCAAGGTCATCACCGTCGAACTGAGTGGCCGCGCGGTCTCCGATGACAAAAGCGATCTGCTTTACTTCGAAGTGATCGTGGAAGATGTCTCCCACCAGCGCAGCGTTGCACACCGTCTTCGCCACGTGCAGAAGATGGAAGCGATCGGCCGCCTGGCCGGTGGCATCGCGCATGACTTCAATAATGTCCTGGGCGTCATCACCGGCTACTCCGAAATGCTCTTCGACAAGCTCGGCGCGGACCCGAAGCTCTCGGCGCTGGTGTCTCACATCTCCAAGGCCACCGAGCGTGGCGCCTCGCTCACTCGGCAACTCCTCGCCTTCAGCCGCCAGCAGGTCCTTGAACCTCGCGTCATCGACATTCAGGAGCACATTAAGGGTATTGAAGACTTGCTTCAGCGCGTCCTCGGAGAAGATATCCGGTTAACCATCGACGCAGGCAGCCACCCTGTTCACCTTCGCGCCGATCCCACCCAGCTCGAGCAGGTCATCATGAACCTTGTTGTCAACGCACGCGATGCCATGCCGTCCGGCGGCAACCTCACCATCGAGATTTCGGAAGCCCATCTCGACGACGAATATTGCAAACAAAATCCGGACACTCGTCCGGGCAGCTACGTGCGCATCGCGGTCACGGACACCGGATGTGGAATGAACCAGGAAGTTCTTTCGCGTCTCTTCGAGCCTTTTTTCACGACCAAGGAGAGCGGCAAGGGCACGGGACTCGGGCTTGCTACCGTGTATGGCATCGTCAAGCAAAGCGCTGGTCACATCACCGTCTACAGCGAAGTGGGTCACGGCACCACGTTCAAAGTGTATCTGCCGATGTCGGAGGAATCGGTTTTTATGCCGGAGACGGCCTCGGTCGATGGCCTTGTGCCTAGTGGCACGGAAACGATTCTCCTCGTCGAAGATGAAGATTCTCTTCGCGAGGTGGCTCGAGAATATCTCACTAACAAAGGCTATGCGGTCCTCGAAGCTCGCGAACCCGAATCGGCGATCGACGCCGCAGAGAAAGCGCCGCATCCCATCGATCTTCTCCTTACCGACGTCATTCTTCCCGGCAGCAGCGGCGTCCAGCTTGCCCAGCGCCTCTCTGCCAGCTATCCCCAGATGCGCGTCCTCTACGTTTCCGGCTATACCGCCGATGCCATCGTCCATCATGGCGGCCACGATCCCAATTTCGCTTTCCTCTCCAAGCCTTTTTCGCTCAGCGTCCTGGCTCGCAAGATTCGCTCCGTCCTGGATGGAGATCAGGCCCACCTTGCGCAGGTTGCTGGTGTGACCGAGAGCGCGCCGCAGGAAAAGAAAAACGGCCACCCCGGTAAATGAGGGTGGCCGCGGCAATAACCGGCGACTTTGCGGTGCTTTTCAGTTCGCTCCGACTGCCGCCTGAATCTCCGATTCATCAATGTCGAAGTTCGCGTACACATGCTGCACGTCGTCGTGCTCTTCGAGCGCTTCGACCAGCCGCACCATCTGCGTGGCCTGCGGGCCCGTCAGTTTGATGTAGTTCTGCGGCACCATGGCGATCTCCGCGGACGCCGGCGTGATGCCCGCTTTCGTCAGCGCTTCCTTCACTTTCTCCAAAGCGTCCGGCGGGGTCACGATATACCACGCCGAGCCATCGTCCTTCAGATCTTCCGCGCCTGCTTCCAGGACGATGTCGAGCATCTGGTCTTCGGTGGCCGCTTCCTTCGGCACGCTGATCTCGCCCTTGCGGCTGAACATCCATCCCACCGCGCCGGCTTCAGCCATGTTGCCGCCGTTCTTGCTCATCAAGTGGCGGAATTCACCGACAATGCGGTTGCGGTTCGTGGTGACAACTTCGATCAGCATGCCCACGCCGCCCGGGCCGTAACCTTCAAACGTCGCTTCTTCATACTGTTCGCCTTCGAGCTGTCCCGTGCCGCGCAGAATCGCGCGCTCGACGTTTTCACCTGGCATGTTCGCGGCCTTAGCCGCCAGAATAGCGGTGCGCAGTCGCGGATTTGTGCTCGGATCGCCTCCGCCGATGCGCGCGGCAATGCTGATTTCGCGAATGATTCGCGTGAAAACGCGGCCGCGCTTCGCGTCGGTGGCCCCCTTCTTATGTTTAATGGTGGCCCATTTTGAATGCCCGGACATGACGGAACCTCTTTTATTTTGCGTGACCCGGCGTAGCCGGGTCATCTTTGGATGAATTTTTGCGCCGCAGAGCGGTTTCGGGGAAAAACGGCCGTTTTGCGGCCGAAGATCACGCTGACCGATTTACGGTCGCCAAGAAATACGGCACCAGTGCGGAGACTTACGGTGAACCGCAAACCCCTGTCAACCGCTTCGCGGTTGCACTTCCCTCAGAACTCCCCGAGTCTAGCACAGCCGCCCACCCCGCGAAACGGGTTATACTCCACTGCGGGGCATCTCCTTGAGTTCGATAGACTTCCGCGCCAGCGCTCTGTGTCACGCCAAGAATCCCGGGTCTTGCCATGCCTGACCGCCGCTATCGGGTTCTCGCCATCGCCGCGCACCCCGTCCAATACATGGCGCCGATTTTCCGGCGCATGGCTGCCCACCCCGCGCTCGATCTCCACGTCGCCTATTGCAGCCTTCGCGGCGCGGAGGCCGGCCACGATCCCGAATTTGGAACCAACATCCAGTGGGATGTTCCTCTTCTCGATGGTTACTCGTGGTCCGAGATTCCCAATCGTGGCTCCGGCGGGGAATCCTTCCTTGGCCTGCGAAATCCCGGCCTGTGGAAGATAATCCGCAGCGGGAACTACAACGCGATTCTGTGCTTCACGGGCTACCTCAATGCCACGTTCTGGATCGCGTACTTTGCCGCGCGCAAGTCGTGGACCGCATTTCTATTCGGGGCGGATACGACGACGCTTACGCCATTGGATGGCCGTATGTGGAAGCGCGGAGTCAAACGTGCGATCTGGCCGCTGTTATTCCGCCTAGCCGATCAGGTCATTGTTCCGTCTTCCGGATCGCGCGACCTGATGCTTTCTCTCGGCCTGCCGAGCGACCGCGTCACGCTAACGCCTTATTCCGTGGACAATGATTGGTGGATTCAAGAATCCTCGCAGGTCGATCGCGCTGGCGTCCGTGCCGGGTGGGGAGCTTCGCCGAGTGATGCGGTCATCCTTTTCTGCGCCAAGCTGCAGCCCTGGAAGCGCCCGTTCGATCTTCTCCGCGCTTTCACGAAAGCGAATCTTGCGAACGGCATTCTTGTTTTCGCCGGCGAAGGGCCTCTCCGTCCGATGCTTGAAGCGGAGGCCGCCGCGATCGGCGTGGCCGCACGTGTGCGATTTCTCGGCTTCGTCAATCAAACGCAGCTTCCTGCCATTTACACTTCCGCCGACCTGCTGGTCCTTCCGTCTGTCTACGATGCGTTCGGAGTGGTGGTCAATGAGGCCATGCTGTGCGGATGTCCAGTGGTGGTCAGCGATCGCGTGGGGGCTGGCCGCGATCTCGTCGCTCCCGTTTGCCCTGAGTTCATCTATCCCTGCGGCGACATCGATGCGCTCGCCGCCATCCTGCGACGCGCGCATGACGGCCGCGCATGGTTAGCGGAGCTCGGCCACGCGGCTCGTGCGCGAATGGAGACCTGGGGGCCGCGAGAAAATATCGCTGGAACCGTGGAAGCCATTGCACGCGGCGTGGAGCGCATCGGCCGGCCCGAGGGTTACAAGGCCATGGGCGCCGGCGTCAGCGACCCGCCGACAGAAACGCCACGCAAAGTTTCAGAATGAAGCTTCTACTCTATTCTCATTTTTTTGCGCCAAGCATTGGCGGGGTTGAAACGATCGTTCTCTCCCTCGCTCGCGGACTTGCCGGACTCCGCGATTCGAACGGCACGCGGCAATTCGAAATTACGCTGGTGACGCAAACCCCGGCGGGGAATTTCGACGACAGCACAAATCCATTCCGCACGATTCGCCAGCCAGGCCTCCTTCCACTCTGGCAGCTCCTTCGAAAAGCCGATGTCGTGCACGTTGCCGGCCCGGCGCTCGCTCCGCTCATCCTGAGCCTCTTGGCGGGAAAACCCTTGGTCGTCGAGCATCACGGCTTTCAAACCATTTGCCCCAACGGCCAGCTTCTCATCGAGCCTGCCGGTGTGCCTTGCCCCGGCCACTTCATGGCCGGCCGCCATGCGGAATGCCTCCGCTGCAATTCGGGCCAAGGCTGGGTGGCGTCGTGCAAGCTCTGGGTCCTTACTTTTGTCCGGCGATTCCTCTGCGCCCGCGCCGCCGCCAACATCACACCCACGCGGTGGCTCGGCGGCCAGTTACATCTCCCGCAATCTAGCGCCATTCCCCACGGACTCGAAGTCAGCGAAGCGGCGCCACGCCCCGAGCCACCTCGAGGCAGGCCCGTCTTCGCCTTTCAGGGCCGGCTCGTCAGCACCAAAGGTGTGCGCCTCCTATTCGAGGCCGCGCGCATCCTACGCGAGCAGAATCGCTCCTTCGAACTCCTGATCATCGGCGATGGTCCCGAGCGCGCATCTCTTGAACAATTCGCGCGCGAATCGCGACTTGAGGGACAGGTGTGCTTCACCGGCCGTCTTAACGGGACGCAACTGGATGCTGCGCTCGCGCGATCCTCCGCTGTCGTCGTGCCGTCGCTGGGTGGAGAAGTTTTCGGTTTGGTTGTCGCAGAAAACATGCTGCGGGCCCTGCCCGTGGTGGCCTCGGATCTCGGCGCGTTCACCGAAGTTCTTGGTGACGCCGGCCTCACCTTTCCTACCGGCGACGCATCGGCTCTTGCTGCTTCTCTCTCGCGTCTCCTGGATGACCCTTCGCTGGCCATGGACTTGGGCCGCCGCGCACGCGGACGCGCTCTCGATTTTTGCAGCCGAGAGCGCATGCTCGAATCCCACGCCAGCGTCTACCACAATGCTTGCAAACACCCCGAATGACGCCAATTCGCGCCGATCATCGTTGCCATCGATAGGCTCGGAGACGTGATTCCTGGCAAAATTCCGCATGTGCGGTCTGTGCTACGATGGACCGGCATGCTCGAAAACGTCACTCCGCACCTCCTCGCGACGCCTGCTTCCGCGCAATCCGAGGCCGCTGGACCCGGGGCTGTGTGAGAACACTTTGAACGATAAGTCAGCCATCCTGACTGCGGTTACGCTCTCATGAGAAATTTCTCGCTCGCCCTTCCTGCAAATTTCCGCCGCAATCCGCTTTTCGCTTTCGGTTTCCTCGTCTTCTTTGTCGTCGCTGCCTACAAGGCTGCCGACTATGTCATTGCGGGGGATATGAACGGCCTTGCGTTTGTTGCGTTAGCCTTCATCGGTTGCGCCTTCGTCGTCGCTATGCTCAACGACTGGCGCAACGGCCTTTATTTTTTCCTGGCATGGCTGCTGTTTGAAGATTTGGCGCGTAAGTATCTCGGCAACAACATGGCAATTTATTTCGCCAAGGATTTTATGGTCGCCGTCGTTTACCTCTCCTTTTTCCTGGCTTATCGCCGCAAGGAGGTTCCCTCGTTCCGGCCTCCCTTCCTCGTACCGGTTCTCCTGTTTGTGTGGTTCGGCGTGATGCAGGTTTTCAATCCCGGGTCGCCAAACCTTTTGTATGGCGTTCTGGGCATGAAGCTTTTTTTCTACTACATTCCTTTGCTCTTTGTGGGCTATTCGTTGCTGAATTCCGAGACGGAATTGCGCCGCTTCTTTTTTGTCAATTTGATCCTCGCCTCGATCATTGTTTCTCTTGGGATTGCGCAGTCCATTCTCGGGCATACCTTCCTGAACCCTGCGAACCCTGCCGCGGAAATTCGCGAACTGAGCACGCTCTATCGCATCGCACCCATCTCCGGCGCCATCATGTACCGTCCGAATTCTGTTTTTGTAAGCGCCGGCCGCTTCGCTGATTTTCTTCTGGTCATCTGGTTGCTGGTGTTTGGATTCAGCGGTTACTTGCTGCTCCGCCACAAGCGTGGCCGAGGGCTTGCGTTCCTCGTCTTTGGACTCACGTTTGCAGCGATCGCGCTTTGCGCCTCGCGCGGCATCGTCCTTTGGAGCATCGGGTCGGCGCTCGCCGGCTGCGTGGCCTTCGTGTGGGGTGCACCCTGGCGCCAGCGTGAAGTGCTGCGCGTATTAAGAAACGTTCAACGCGCGGCGCTGGGCGTGGCATTCGCTATCGTGATCTTGCTTGCTACTTACCCGGAAGCGCTCATGTCGCGCGTCGCGTTTTACACGGAGACTCTTTCGCCCGGCAGCTCCGCCAGTGAACTCCAGAACCGCACCTGGGATTATCCGATAAAGAATTTCATGGGTGCGTTCGGTTACGAACGCTGGCCCTACGGGTATGGAATCGGCACGTGCTCCCTCGGCGGGCAATATGTTGCAATGTTATTCCATGCAAAGCCCCTGGGTATTGGCGTGGAGAGCGGATTTGGCACCATCGTCCTCGAGATGGGGGTCGGCGGCCTCATCCTCTGGTTCGTCATGAGCTTCGCGATCCTGTTCTCGGCATGGCGCGTCGTAAAGAAGTTAAGAGGTTCGCCGCTGTTTCCATTGGCATTCGTCATCTTCTGGTACGCAGGACTTCTCCTGGTTCCTTTGACGTTCAATGGAATGCAACCCTACCAGGATTTTGTCCTGAACGCGTATCTGTGGCTGCTCCTCGGAATCTTGTTCCGCCTGCCCACGCTCGCCGTTACCTCGCAGTACGCGGATGTCAATCCGTACGCCAATACTCGCCGTCTGTGGATGCGCTGACTTGCGGCTCGCGGTCGTTTCCCCGTTCGTCGACCGCCGCCATGGCACGGAGCGCGCTCTCGCCGAATTGCTCGAACGCCTCGCACGCAACGAGCATTGCGAAATTCATCTCTATGCCCAGCGTGTCGAGGACCTGGCCTTTGATCGTTCCCTCGCTGCCCCTGCACGCGGATCAGGCACAATCATCTGGCACAAGGTTCCTTCCATCCCTGGCCCTCATCTGCTGCAATTTCTTTTCTGGTCTCTATTGAATTCGTTTTGCCGCCGCTGGGATCGCTGGGTCCACGGAGTCCGTTGTGACCTGGTACTCTCTCCCGGAATTAACTGTCTGGATGCCGATGTCATCATCGTTCACGCGCTGTTCCATCGCCTCAAGGAACTTGCGCGCGAAGGAGAACTCGAATCGGCCAGACTCGGATTACTCCGGCGTCTCCATCGCCGGGCTTATTACGATCTTTTGACGGCGTTAGAACGCCGCATCTACGCGAATCCAAGAGTTTCTCTTGCCGCCGTCTCCCCGCGTACTGCCGGCCTGCTTGGGAAATACTTCGGGCGCCACGACGTCCGCGTCATCCCCAACGGCGTGGACGCTTCACAATTCTCTCCCGCAGCGCGGCTCGCGCGCCGCGGCCAGGCGCGTGCACTCCGCCATTTTCACGATAACGATTCTGTCCTTCTTCTGATCGGGAACGACTGGGGTAACAAGGGCCTTCCCAGCATTCTCGAAGCCCTGCCGAAATTGTTGGACACACCGGTAAGGCTTCTGATCGTCGGCGACGATGCCACTGCATCCTCGCGCGAAATGGCCGGGCGTATGGGTGTCCTCGATCGATGCACTTGGGAGCCGGCCCGCGCGGATATTCTTGATGCCTACGCGGCGGCGGACATCTATGTCAGTCCCAGCCGCGAGGATTCTTTCGGTATGCCCGTTGCAGAAGCGATGGCGTGCGGACTCCCGGTGATTACTTCGGCCTGCGCGGGCGTATCCTCCCTGCTGCACGACGGCCTGGATGGTTTCGTCCTCCGCGACCCGCGCGACGTGGACTCACTTGCCAAATTGATTCGCATGCTTTGCGAACAAGAGGAATTGCGCAGCCGCATGGGACGA